>JBARHM010000268.1:0-3871 GCA_049799235.1 Gallionella sp. | reverse complement strand
GTTCGCGATCGAGCGCCATTTCGAACAATACAAGGTGAGCGTGCCGATAATGATTTCCGGTACGATCACCGATGCTTCCGGACGCACCCTGTCCGGCCAGACCACCGAGGCTTTCTGGAATTCGCTGTCTCACGCCCGGCCCTTGTCCATCGGCCTGAACTGTGCGCTTGGCGCGGAACTGATGCGACCCTATGTGGAGGAATTGTCACGTGTAGCAACCTGTTATGTCAGCGCACACCCGAATGCCGGTTTGCCTAATCCGCTTTCCGAGACGGGTTACGATGAATTGCCGGAGACCACCGCGCGACTGCTCAAGGAGTTTGCTACCAGCGGCTTTCTGAATATTGCGGGTGGCTGTTGCGGCACAACGCCTGCGCACATCAAGGCGATTGCCGAAGCACTGAAGGATGTACCGCCGCGCAGTATTCCCAAACTTGAACGCAAGTGCCGTTTGTCCGGCCTGGAGCCGTTCAACATCGGCAACGACTCTCTGTTCGTCAATGTCGGCGAGCGCGCCAACGTCACCGGCTCTCTCAAGTTCAAGCGCCTGATCCTCGAAGGACAATACGATGAGGCGCTGGATATCGCCAAGCAGCAGGTTGAAGCCGGTGCGCAGGTGGTGGACATCAACATGGACGAGGCGATGCTGGATGGCGAGGCCGCGATGGTGAAGTTCATCAACCTGATCGCTTCCGAGCCGGACATTTCCCGCGTACCCCTGATGATCGATTCCTCCAAGTGGAGCATCATCGAGGCCGGGCTGAAATGCGTGCAGGGTAAACCCATCGTCAATTCGATCTCCCTGAAGGAGGGCGAGGAAAATTTCATCAAGCATGCAACGCTGGTGCGCCGCTACGGTGCCGCGGCAGTGGTGATGGCCTTTGACGAACAGGGCCAGGCCGACACCTACCAGCGCAAGACCCAGATTTGCAAACGCAGCTACGACATACTGGTGAACAAGGTCGGTATCCCGCCCGAAGACATCATTTTTGATCCGAACATCTTCGCGATCGCCACCGGCATCGAGGAGCACAACAACTATGCTGTTGACTTCATCGAAGCGACTGCGTGGATCAGAAAAAATCTGCCTTATGCCAAGGTTTCCGGCGGCGTATCCAACGTATCGTTCTCGTTCCGCGGCAATGACCCGGTGCGCGAAGCGATCCACACGGTGTTCCTCTACCACGCAGTCAAGGCGGGCATGACCATGGGCATCGTCAACGCCGGACAGCTCGGTGTGTACGAGGAGATTCCCGGGGCCCTGCGCGATGCGGTTGAAGACGTAGTTTTGAACCGCCGTCCGGACGCTGGCGAGAAACTCGTTCAGCTTGCCGAGACGGTCAAAGGCGGCGGCAAGGCGCAGATAGAGGACTTGGAGTGGCGCAAGGGCACGGTACGGGATCGCCTGACCCATGCACTGGTGCGCGGCATCACCACTTATATCGTAGAGGACACCGAGGAGGCGCGACTAAAGGCGAAATTCCCGGTGGATGTGATTGAAGGCCCGCTGATGGCTGGCATGAATGTGGTCGGCGACCTGTTCGGCGCCGGCAAGATGTTTTTGCCCCAGGTGGTAAAATCGGCGCGCGTGATGAAACAGGCGGTAGCGCATCTGGTGCCGTTCATCGAAGCCGAGAAAGCGCGATCCGGCGACAGCAAACCCAAGGGCAAGATCGTGATGGCCACTGTCAAGGGCGACGTGCATGACATCGGCAAGAACATCGTCACCGTGGTGCTGCAGTGCAACAACTTCGAGGTGGTGAACATGGGCGTGATGGTGCCGTGCCAGCAGATCCTCGACACAGCCCGCGAACAAAACGGCGATATTATCGGGCTTTCCGGACTGATCACGCCATCGCTGGAGGAAATGGCTCATGTGGCAACGGAGATGGAACGCCAGGGTTTCAGGATACCGCTGCTGATAGGCGGCGCAACCACCTCCCGCATGCACACGGCGGTAAAAATCGAGCCCGGCTACAAGAGCGGTCCCACCGTTTATGTCGTCGATGCTTCACGTGCCGTCGGTGTTTGCAGCAACCTTTTGAGTGACACGCTGCGCGACGATTATGTCACGGGTATCAAAGCCGAATATGCTAAAGCCCGCGAACAGCATGAAGGCAAGAAGGGCAAAGCCGTACATGTCTCGCTGGCGGAGGCGCGTGCGCACGGTTTCAAGACCGATTGGAAATCTTATCAGCCGCCCAAGCCGTGGCTCACCGGCGTGCACAGATTCGAGAGCTACCCGCTCGACAGGATCGCCGAGTACATCGACTGGTCACCGTTCTTCCATGCCTGGGAACTGTCCGGACGCTACCCGAAGATCCTGCATGACGAAGTGGTGGGCGAAGAAGCGCGCAAACTGTACGCTGACGCGCGGGCAATGTTGAAGCAGATCATCAATGAAAAATGGTTGACAGCGAATGCGGTGTTCGGTCTGTTCCCCGCTAATTCTGTGACTGTTGATGGTGGATTGGGCGACGACATCGAAATCTACACTGGCGAATCGCGCAGCAAAGTGGCGATGACCTGGCATAACCTGCGCCAACAAACCAAGAAGCCGGCGGACATTCCGAACTACTGCCTTGCCGATTACATCGCCCCCAGGGACAGCGGCATAGCAGACTATATAGGCGCATTCGCGGTGACTGCAGGCATCGGCATCGATGCCCGCATTGCCGAATTCGAGAAGCACAACGATGACTACAGCGCGATCCTGCTGAAAGCGCTGGCCGACCGTTTGGCAGAAGCCTTTGCTGAACTGCTGCATGCCCGTGTGCGCCGCGAATTCTGGGGCTACGCGGCCGATGAAGATCTGGGCAACGAAGCGCTGATCGCCGAAAAATATCGCGGCATCCGCCCCGCGCCAGGCTATCCCGCCTGCCCCGAACACTCCGAGAAGGGTCCGCTGTTCAAACTGCTGATGGCGCCGGAAAACGCAGGCATCACGCTCACCGAGAACTTCGCGATGTTCCCCACCGCAGCAGTGAGCGGCTTTTACTTGTCCCATGCGCAAGCGCATTATTTTGCCATCAGCAAGATAGACAGGGATCAGGTGGTTGACTACGCGAAGCGCAAGGGCATGACACTGGGAGAGGCTGAACGTTGGTTGGCGCCGGTATTGAGTTATTCTTGAGTTTGGCAGAACACCCCTTGCGGAGCTTATGCCCTATGAATCACGAAAATCATAAAAACTGGAGAACATGAAATGAATCGTATCACTGTTTTACCGCTGGCCCTGTTGTTGGCATCCGGCATCTTTTCAACCACCGCGTGCTCTGAACAGACCGCACCAAAAATGGAGACTGGAAAAATGACTGAGCTGATCAAGACCGATATCAAGCAGGGCGAGGGAGCGCTGGCTACCGCAGGACACAATGTGACCGTGCATTACACGGGCTGGCTTTACGATGAGGCAGCAGCAGATCATCACGGTAAAAAATTCGACAGTTCGCGCGATCGAAATGAGCCATTCGTATTCCCGCTTGGCGGAGGGCTCGTCATCAGGGGTTGGGATCAGGGCGTAGAAGGTATGAAGATAGGCGGACAGCGAACCTTGATCATTCCTGCAAGCATGGGTTACGGTGCGCGAGGCGCCGGGGGGGTGATACCTCCGAATGCAACACTGGTATTTGACGTCGAATTGCTGGACGTGAATTAACAGCACGTTAATAACTACTGCGCTCCCTACGTTTTTCAACATGCTGTTCGGCGATCTGGTGAGAATAGGTGAACAATGAACTTGATTTCGAATCCATTGCTGATCACTGCGCTGATGCTCGCTGTGTCCAACCTGTTCATGACCTTCGCGTGGTATGGGCACTTGAAGAATCTGGCATCATCGCCCTGGTACGTGGCGGCGCTGGTTAGTTGG
>JBARHM010000267.1:0-5848 GCA_049799235.1 Gallionella sp. | reverse complement strand
TGCCCATTATGTCGCGCATTGCCTGTGTGTGCTCTTTCATGAGTTTGCGACGCGCGGCGGGATCCTTGGTTTTGCGCATCTTGGCCATGATTGCCTGTGCCTGTTTCATGCGCGCTTGCGCCTTGCCCATCTGCGCATCGGCAACACTGCTTTCCCCTGCACTACTCATGGATTTATCGGGCGCGCTACCATGTTCATGCTGATGTGTATCATCGGCGTAAACTGCTGACGCGCCCATACATAACACTGCTACCAAACTACCAATCAATAACTTTTTCATTTCTAACTCCATTTAAATTTAAAAAATACCCATACACCGTACTCTTATTGCACAATTAGTGAGCTACGTCGCTTCACAGTTCCACCCGATTCAACCTGAGCGCATTGCTGATCACCGACACCGAGCTGAAGCTCATCGCGGCGGCGGCGATGATAGGCGAAAGCAGCAGGCCGAAGAACGGGTACAGCACGCCCGCCGCGATGGGGATGCCGAGCACGTTGTAGATAAAGGCGAAGAACAAGTTCTGGCGGATATTGCGCATCGTTGCGCGAGAAAGGCGCACTGCGCGCACAATACCGTTCAGGTCGCCCTTGACCAGGGTGACGCCCGCACTTTCCATCGCCACATCGGTGCCGGTGCCCATCGCAATGCCCACCTGCGCCTGAGCCAGTGCCGGCGCGTCGTTGATGCCGTCGCCCGCCATCGCGACGAAGCGGCCCTGTACCTGCAGTTGCTTGACGATGGCGGCCTTCTGCTCGGGCAGCACTTCCGCCTCGATACGGTCTATGCCGAGCTTGCGCGCCACCGCCTCTGCCGTGGTGCGGTTGTCGCCGGTCAGCATGATGACCTGCACGCCTTCGTCATGCAGCGCACGGATCGCATCCGGTGTGGAGGTCTTCACCGGATCGGCGACGCCGATCAGCCCGGCAGGCTTGCCGTCGATTGCCAGCAGCATCACGGTCTGGCCGTCGCCGCGCAGCGCTTCGGCGCGCGCGGGCAACTCGGCTGCAACGATGCGCAATTCTTCAAACAGCTTGAGGTTGCCCAATACGACGGTATGTCCCTCGACATTTCCCGCCACACCCTTGCCGGTATAGGAGCGAAAATCGCTGGTTGCTGTGAGCGCCAGATTTTTTTCCTGCGCGCCGCTCACGATCGCCGCCGCCAGCGGATGTTCGCTGGCACGCTCCAGACTGGCGCCCATCCGCAACACTGCGCTTTCATCGAATCCGGGGAGCGCAACCACCGACATCAGTTTGGGCTTGCCCTCGGTCAGCGTGCCGGTTTTGTCGACTACCAGCGTGTTGACCTTCTCCATGGTTTCCAGCGCCTCGGCATTCTTGATCAGCACGCCCGCCAGCGCGCCGCGCCCGGTGCCGACCATGATGGACATCGGCGTGGCCAGCCCCAGCGCGCACGGGCAGGCGATGATCAGTACCGCCACCGCGTTGACGATGGCATGCGCAAGGCGCGGCTCCGGCCCCAAGACTCCCCACACCGCCAGCGTGGCGAGCGCAACCGCCACCACTGCCGGTACGAAATATCCGGCAGTGACATCGGCGAGCCGCTGGATAGGTGCGCGCGAACGTTGCGCCTCGCTGACCATGTGCACGATTTGCGCGAGCAGCGTATCCGCGCCAACACGCTCAGCGCGCATCAGTAAACTGCCGGTGCCGTTCACCGTCGCGCCTATCAGCCGCGCGCCCGCCGTTTTTTCCACCGGGATGGATTCGCCGGTGACCATGGATTCATCCAGTGCGCTGGTTCCTTCCAGCACAGTGCCATCCACCGGCACCTTCTCGCCGGGACGCACGCGCAGCACGTCATCAGGGCGCACCTGCGCCAGCGGGATGTCTTCTTCCTTGCCGTTGGCGCGCACGATGCGCGCGGTCTTCGGCGCAAGTCCCAATAACAATTTGATCGCCGCGCTGGTCTGGCTGCGCGCGCGCAATTCCATCACCTGCCCGAGCAGCACTAGCGCCATGATGACCGCAGCCGCCTCGAAGTACACCGGCACCGTGCCCATCATGCTGCGCATCGCGGGTGGAAAAATTCCCGGCAGCAGCATCGCCACCACGCTGTAGGTCCACGCCACGCCGACACCGAGCGCGATCAGGGTGAACATGTTGAGGTGGCGGTTGACCACCGAGGCCCAGCCGCGCTGAAAGATCGGCCAGCCGCCCCACAGCACCGCCGGAGTGGCCAGCGCGAATTCGAACCATTGCAGTGCCGTCATCGAAACAGATTGTGGCATGAGTTGCGGCAGCAGATCGGTGCCCATCGCGATCACGAACACAGGCAAGGCCAATACCGCGCTGATCCAGAAGCGCCGTGTCATATCGCGCAACTCCGCGTTGTCTTCCGCCGGGACATCGCGCGGTTCCAGCGCCATGCCGCAGATGGGGCAATTGCCCGGCTCGCTGCGCACGATCTCGGGATGCATCGGGCAAACGTATTCCACCGCCGCCGCAACCGGGGATTCCGGCTCCAGCGCCATGCCGCACTTCGGGCAGCTACCCGGTCCGGGCTGGCGGACTTCCGGATCCATCGGGCAGATGTACATCACTCCGGGCTTGGCAACCGGCGGTTGCGCAGGCTGCGGGTTAAGATATTTTTCAGGGGTCGCCTGAAACTTGGCCAGACACTTGGGATTGCAAAACAGGTAAGTTTCGCCCTCATGCACGTGGCGAAGCTTGGTGTCGGGCGACACCGTCATGCCGCATACAGGATCAGTTGCCATGATGTACACCTTTTCAGTGATGTAGAACTTTTGACGCGTAAACCCGGTTACTCATTTCAGCCGCCACTTGAAGCTTCTTGGCGAGGGATCGCCTATCAGCCGTATCTGCAATTCCACTGAATCCGGTTGTGGGGCAATCGCCTTGAAGCGCAACAAACCCTTGCGATGATGGCCTCCCGGCGGCGATCCTTCCCAACCCAGAGGCAGGTATTGTTTTCCATCCGCAATGAGCACGGAAGAGTTTTCCAGAGGATCGCTCAAGGCATGTGTATGGGTTTCCATAACCACCTCGAAATTCAATGTTTTCGCTTCCTTCACAAGGTCTTGCAATGTGGCCGTGATCTTGATTTGACGCTCGTTGCTGACTTGCGGCGAATAGCCAATTTCCGCCGCGTTGCTGATCGCGATGACATTCGCCACATTGAAACCACCTATGCACGAATAGGCTGAAATTACCACAAAAGCCAAACCAATCAAGAATTGATTGCGCATTTTTTATGCTCCTTGGTTGCTTTAATGACCATAGCCGCGACATACAACAGACCCGCAGCATTAAACGCCAAACCCACCCAGAACAATTCAACTTGATATTCTGCAACCACCGTGAGAAATCCTGCAACTCCCAGAATCGGCACTATGTTAGCCAGATAGTGAGCGCAGCAGGAAACCATCGCGGCGGTAGAAGTCGTGCCGGATACCGCAACTGCTTTGCCCGACGTTCCGTGTTGCCCGACGAGATTTTTGAGATATGTATAAAGCCCGACCTGGATACCGAAGCCCAACGAAAGAGGGACGATGAAAAACCAGAATTTCGCGAATTGCTCGAGCGCAAAATCCATCCCCGAAATCAAACTGACGACACTGAAATAGACAACGAGCAACAACACAAGCGCGCCCACCCCAAATTCGACGGGCTTGATGAATGTTAACTGTGCTGCCTCGGATTGATGGTTTGTCATGTTAACCTCACACTGCGTTATTAGTGGCAACCTTTATTATTTTCTATTTCAAGATTGTCGATCTCGCATTCTTCCAGATAATTGATAAATGCCAGCTTGATCAGGTCTTTCCAGCCCTCGCCGAAATTGGCTCCTGTCAATCCCAACTTGTCTGCAATCTGCTCTGCCGTGGCTTGTATCAGATCATATTGGATTTCGATATTATCCCTATCAATACTGACATCGCGTATCCCCATCATTTCGAACAACGCATGCTTTACTTGCGCTGCCTGTTTGGCATCGAGTGAACTCGATAGCTAAAATCGGCGGCTCTTGATAACCGATTTCCCACGCTGCGGGGGTAGTTTATGTCCGGAAAGCCCAACGTATAAATGCGGGTTAGACAGGAAGCGTTCCGTGCATTGTGCAGAACAGAACACATAATGGATGCCTGCATATTCTGTGGAAAATGATGTAGCTGTAACTTGGATGTGACAGACCGGGTCATTGAAAGTTTTATTCATGGCGAAATCCCTCATCAAAAATATTTCCCAGCATCGCCAATCATTCTCAGCGTACACCACCGCGCATACCAATTGCCGAACATTCTGCCTAACCAGCGCGCAGGCATCGAGTCCGGCAGCGCGTAGTCGATGAAAATGCGCAACTGCGAAGCATTTCCTTGCGGCGTTATTTCGAAACCCATTCTGTAACGGCCTATCACCAACAACTTGGGCTCGTCCGTCGTTAGCCAGGATTTACGCAGCGGCGGAGCATAGTCGGTGACGATCTCCTCTACCGAAAGCAAAATTCCCAGCACACGACCGACCAGACGAATCCTCGATCCCACAGCATGTCCCTGCGCAGCATCCATCTCGATCTTCATTTGCGCGCCCGCGATCATCCATGAAGACTGGCTCATGTGCTCCGACAAGCGTCGGTGATCGTCAAGATGCGAGAAAACTGTCCCGGCAGGTGCCTTCAGCATGGTACTGCTTTCAAAATGAAAGGGTAAATTTTTGACTGATTCGTTCACGGTAGTCCCTTAGCCAGCCATTTTGAATGATCTGCCTATTGGCCTTGGCGCAAGAAAAGCGGGATAAATCTTGGGGTGCGTGCTACATACTCACGCCAACCTTCGCCGAATTCCGCTACGGCATCCTGCTCCTCAGAACGCGCCAGTCGCACATACATCCACACCAGTACAGGGAACATCAGCAGGGTCAGCAAAGTCGGCCATTGCAACAAGAATCCGAACATGATCAGCACGAATGCATCGTACTGAGGGTGGCGGATTTTTGCATAAGGACCAGTTGTCGCCAGTTGGCGATTGCGTTGCGCCAGATAGAGCACTTTCCACGCAGCAGACAGCAAGATAAATCCTCCGCCGATGAACAGGAAACTCAGTATATGCAACGGATCGAAATGCGGATCGCCTTTCCAGCCGAGCAGGGTATGCCAGAGGTGTCCGGTTTCATGGGAAGAAATGTCCGCTCCGGGATAATGAGTTTGCAACCAGCCGGACACCAGGAAAATCGTCAGCGGAAAACCGTACATCTCTGCAAACAGCGCCACGATGAAGGCGGAGAACGCACTGAATGAGCGCCAGTCACGCGGCGTTTGCGGCTTGGTAAAGCTGAATGCAAAGATGATGAACACCAGCGAGTTGATGATAACCAGCGGCCACAAGCCATAAGCGGAAAATTCGCCATTCATTTTGATTCTCCTTTTGATGAATCGCGATGATCGTGCGGACCACGGCCGCCATGCCCGTGATGCATGAACATGTGCATCAGCGGGCAGGCCAGCAGGAACAGGTAAGGCAATATTCCCAGCACATGGGCGCGATGCTCCGTGAACAGGAAGAACCCGGCAACCGCGAGAAAACCGTAGAACACCCAGCGTCCCCTGGAAAGGTGTTGTATTTCGTGTTGATCCGGCATGGCTGTCTTCTTGCGCGCTTCCAATGCCATGCCGCATATCGGACAATTGCCCGGTTCGCTGCGTACCACTTCGGGATGCATCGGACAAGTATAGGTCTCGGCGACCACAGGCGCATGAACGGCGGGCGCCGGTACATCCGGTTTGATGTACGCAGCCGGATTCGCCTGAAACTTATCCAGACAGTGCTGCGAGCAGAAGCGGAAATACTGACCTTCGTATTCCAAG
>JBARHM010000266.1:0-1748 GCA_049799235.1 Gallionella sp. | reverse complement strand
GGATCTTCCGCGTTGATGCGGCATTCGATGGCATGACCGCGCGGTTTGAGGTGGTCTTCGAAGTGAAGCTTGGAGCCGCCTGCAATCATGATTTGGAGTTTCACCAAGTCAACGCCAGTCACCATCTCCGTTACCGGATGCTCCACTTGGATGCGGGTGTTCATCTCCATGAAATAGAAATTCATCGCCTCATCCATCAGAAACTCAACGGTGCCTGCGTTCGAATAGCCTATGCTGGCCAAGGCGGCTTCGACTTTGGCCCCCATCTGGTTTCTAATCGCATTGGTGAGGGCCGCCGAAGGAGACTCTTCCAACAATTTCTGATGCCGCCGTTGAATGCTGCACTCACGCTCTCCGAAGTGAATCACCCTGCCAAAATTGTCGCCCATGACCTGAAACTCAATGTGGCGAGGTCGCTCGACGTACCGTTCGATGTAAACATCCGGCACGCTGAAAGCCATCCCAGCCTCGTGCTGCGCCGTGGCAAAGGCTGTGGCCAATTCCTCACGGCTGCGAACAATCCGCATGCCTCGCCCTCCACCGCCAGCCGACGCTTTGATGATCACAGGATAGCCAATGCCCTGAGCAATGTCATAAGCCGCTTCAACCGACGGCACAATGCCGTTGCTGCCAGGAAGCACGGGTAGTCCGGCCTTCGACATGGCAGCTAACGCACGCGCCTTGTCCCCCATCAGTCGGATTACGTTCGGAGTCGGGCCAATAAACTTGATATGGCAAGCTTCACAGACCTCTGCAAAATAAGCATTCTCGGAAAGGAATCCATATCCCGGATGAATGGCATCGGCATTGGTGATTTCTGCTGCACTGATAACGCTGGGGACCTTCAGGTAGCTATCAGAACTCTTGGCAGGCCCGATGCAGACTGCTTCGTCAGCGAAGCGGACGTGCAGTGAATTGCGGTCTGCTTCGGAAAAAATGGCCACGGTTTTGATGCTGAGCTCTTTGCAGGCGCAAGTAACGCGCAGGGCGATCTCGCCGCGATTGGCTACGAGAATTTTCTTGAACATGAGTGGAGGCTAACCGTGTGAGAGCGATCCGATATGCGAGACCGGATGCTGGGATACCGAGATTCAGGAATCTTCGGCTCAGGCCTTCTTGGAGAGTCGAATGCCAAACAAAGCTTGTCCAAATTCGACGGGTTCTCCGTTCTCTACATAGATCTTGACAACTTCGCCGCTGACTTCGGCTTCGATCTCGTTCATCAACTTCATGGCCTCAATGATGCACAAGACGCGGCCTGGCTCGACTGTGTCACCTGCCTTGACAAAAGGCTCGGCATCCGGATTTGGCGCGCGGTAAAACGTTCCCACGATGGGAGATCTCACGTGTAGCAGGCCTTCATCTTCATTTTCATTGGGTGTCACCGGAGCACTGGCGCTGGTCGCAGTTGGTGCTGCGGCAGGTGGATACCCCGTGGGAAAGGCATAGGTTGAATGAGCCGGCCCTGCTGAGCTGACAACCACTGGCTGTCCTTCCTTCCTGATTCTGACCTTAACGCCAGAGCGCTCAACTTCAAGATCGGTGATCCCATGTTGCGACACAACTTCTATAAGCTCTTTGATTTCCTTGATGTTCATGAACGTTCCAGTTTACAGAGCAAGATTCCGCACGGCAGTTCGCACCAGCGGCACTGAGCGGGTCCTTCAGAGCAAAAGGGCTGCAGCAGCGCGTAAGTATAGCCACAGAGATTTCAAATAACAAATCCTTTTGGGAAGAGGGATTTGTGG
>JBARHM010000265.1:0-5201 GCA_049799235.1 Gallionella sp. | reverse complement strand
GAACTGGGCGATCGCCGGACATAACCAATGACTTGCCCAGCGCTTTTTGCTGGGTTAGTCAGATGGCTAGTAGTTCCATCAGTTGCTGGATGAGGAATAGCGCGGCATGATGCGCATAATTATATCGGGATATTCACATGCCTATCACCACTTCCGCTGATTTCGTTGCCTGGTTCCGTTCCGTCGCGCCCTACATCAACGCGTTCCGCGGACGCACCTTCGTGATCGCCTTCGGCGGCGAAGTGGTCGCGGACGGCAAGTTCGTTGAGCTTACGCATGACTTCAATCTGCTCGCCAGTCTCGGTATCCGCCTGGTTCTGGTGCACGGTGCGCGCCCGCAGATCGAGCAGCACCTGGCCAAGAACAACCTCGGCGACACCTATCACCACGGTGTCCGCCTTACCGATGCCGAAACCATGCAGTGCGTGAAGGAAGCAGTCGGGCGGGTGCGCGTCGAGATCGAGGCGCTTCTGTCCATGGGCTTGCCGAACTCGCCGATGGCGAATGCGGACATCCGCATCGCGGGCGGCAACTTCATCACTGCGCAACCCATCGGCATCATCAACGGCGTGGATATGCAGCACACCGGCAGCGTGCGCAAGGTGGATGTCGCTGCGCTCAAGGATCGCATGGAATTCGGCGAGGTTGTGCTGCTCTCGCCGCTCGGCTATTCGCCCACCGGCGAAGTGTTCAACGTTACGCTGGAAGATGTCGCCACCTCTACCGCGATCGCGCTGGATGCCGACAAGCTGATGTTCCTGATGGACACCGACGGCGTGCAGGACAAGAAAGGTGCGTTGCTCAAGGAGCTTACCATCGCTCAGGCGCAGGATGTGCTAACCACCAAACGCAAGTTGCCAGATGACGTGACAATGTTCCTGCCCTGCGCGATACGCGCCTGCGAAGCGGGCGTGGCACGCACCCATCTGATCAGCCGCCACACCGACGGTGCGGTACTGCAGGAGTTGTTCAGCGACGAGGGCATCGGCACGATGGTGGTTGAATCGTCGCTAAACACCTTGCGTGACGCAACGATCAAGGATGTCGGCGGCATATTGAAACTGCTGCGGCCGCTGGAACAGGAAGGCATCCTGGTGCGGCGCAACCGCGAATTGCTCGAGCAAGAGATAAACCGTTTCGTGGTGCTCGAACACGACCGCCGCATCGTCGGCTGCGCCGCGCTGTATCCGTTCCCGGATGAAGCATCCGCGGAACTCGCCGCACTCGCGGTTGAAAAACAGAATCGCGATCGCGGCTACGGCGAGGCCATCCTCAACCACATGATCTCCATCGCCAAGTCGCAGGGCATGAAAAAGCTGTTCGTGCTCACCACGCGCACCGCGCACTGGTTCATCGAGCGCGGCTTTGTCGAAAGCGACGTCTCCGCGCTGCCCGCGCAAAAGAAATCGCTTTATAACTATCAGCGGAAGTCCAAAGTGTTTGTCAGGATGATTTGAACCCGCACCCTTTTTCAAGGAAGCAACGCCGTGTTTGCATTAACAGAACATCGGATAATTTAAGAGATGAACTTCGCATCCCAGGTTATACAGCGATTTGTTCCAGAATATATGGCGATTTTGCCAGCTATTTTACGTGAGACCACAGATGGCACATCCCCTGAAATCGAAGTTCGTGCAGCTCTTTGAGCGCGACAAAGGTCGCTGCGTCTACTGTGGCATGGACCTCACGGCTGACTACGACCGATTCATGATGGCTACAGAAGACCATCTCGTCCCTGCCTCGAAGGGAGGAAAGGGGCGCGATCTCGAAAATCTGATTCTCAGCTGTATGGTATGCAATCGCTTAAAGGCCAACTACGTACCCGAGTCGGTCGACGCTGCCAAGGAGCGGCGCAAATACATCACCGCAGTTCGCGAGTACATTTACAAACGCCGCAGCGAGAAGTTGAAGGAGTTCATGCAAGTGATGCATCCGGACCAAAATGACTATCAGTGACTGTGGTCTAACTTTAGGTCGAACGGACGGGCCGCCAGCGCCGTGCCATCAATGAGCATTGTGCTGGCCCGCCGTTCACCAAGACGTTCGGAGCGAAGGCATCGTGGATAATCGCATCGAAATCCTGTACTGCACCCAGTGCCGCTGGCTATTGAGAGCGGCCTGGATGGCTCAGGAGTTGTTGACGACCTTCGATCAGGAAATCTCCGAGCTCACGCTGAAGCCAGGCACTGGCGGTATTTTTGAGGTCCGCGCAAATGGTGCCTTGGTTTGGTCTCGTAAAGCCCAGGGGAGATTTCCAGAGATCACAGAGCTGAAGCAACTGGTCCGAGACCATATTGCTCCAAGCCGGGATCTCGGCCATGCCGACAGATAAGAAGAAAGCAAAGGCTGACCACTGTGCACCTGCTCTGATTCATGCATCGACGGCCTATCTCCAAAGCTGCTTGCTCGGACGCAAGCTATGACGCCTAACCACGCGAAAACTTGTGCTCCTTCAAATCTCCAGCGTCAGGCATTTGCATGCGCCGCCGGCTTTGATGAATTCCGAAACATCCGTCTCAAGAACTTCGAAACCGCGTTGCTCCAGCGCGGATTTCAGTTCTGCCGTCGCCCGGTGCATAAGGATGGTCTGATCAATGGCGACCGCGTTGCAAGCGAAGTTTCTTGCGTCCGCTTCCGAGACCCAGATAATGTTATTGGCGAAAGCATCATCAAGGGCTGCCACGCTTTTTCTTGCAAACGCCTTTTCATAGGCGATGGCCCGGCCTTCCGGCAACGGGCAGAAAGCCATGTCAAGGTGGTACCAGAGGGGATCGACGAGTTCCAGCCCCCTGACTTCGACACCACAGCCTTCGATATCGAGCATATCCGCGATGTCATCCAGCGCCTTCGCCTCGCTCCTGATTCCCGACCCGAACCAGAGCCTGCCCTGCGTATCGAACAACGCATCTCCTGCGCCTTCGAATACGGTTTCTTGCCGAAGGTGCTGCACCCTGTAGCCCCGTGAGAAAAAGAATTGCTCGAAGAACTTTGTTTCGGGCTTTCTTTCTGAATGAAGGAACGACGAGGCGATGACTTCATTTCTGTGGACGAATCCCGCGTTGGCGGTAAACACCATGTCCGGCAGCCCTGCAACAGGTTCAATCAGGCTGACCGATGCCAATCTTGCAACGAGATCATGCAGGTTCTTCCATTGCCGGTGCGCCAGTTCCCGGTTCACCTTTCCCAGATTTCCCTCCATCCAGGGATTGATCACATAGCGCACCTCAAAAAACTTCGGCTCGCACATCAGGAAACGCTTCATCGCTTGGTCCTCGCCGGTTTTACCAGTGCGGATTCTCATTGAAGGTTTGGCGCTTCATCATTCCACGGCGCTACCTTCAGCAGCAACAGCATCCCCGGCACGGCCAATACCGAGCAGAGCAGGAAGAATCCTGTCCAACCCATCATCTCCACCAGCCAGCCGGTCGCGGCATTGGCGAAGGTGCGCGGCACCGCCATCAGGCTCGTGAACAGCGCGAACTGCGTGGCGGTGTAAGCGGGGTGGGTGGAACGCGCGATGAAGGCGACGAATGCGACGGTGCCCAATCCCACGCCCAGGGCTTCGAGACTGATCACGATGGCAAGCTGGGCGAGCTCAACCGGGGTGATTTCGGCGTGGTGTCCCACCGATGCCAGCCAGACAAAGCCGAAGATGGAGACCACCTGTACTACACCGAACAGCCACAGCGCGCGGTTGATGCCGATCTTCACCATCCACAAGCCGCCCAATAATCCACCGATCACGGCAGGCCACAGTCCGGCATTCTTTGCGACCAGCCCGATCTGGGTCTTGGAAAATCCCATGTCCAGATAGAACGGCGTGGCCAGCGCGGTGCACATGCTGTCGCCGAGTTTATAGAAGAACAAAAAGGCGAGGATCAATAATGCGCTTTGCCAACCCTTGCGGGTGATGAATTCATGGAACGGCTCGACCACCGCCTCGCGCAATGTCCTGGGCGGCGCTGCACGGTGAGGCTCCTGCACCAGCAGTGTCATCGCGATGCCGGGCAGCATGAACAGTGCTGTGCTGATGAACACCGTGCTCCAGGGAAGAAAATCCGCGAGCACCAAGGATAGCGAACCCGGCACCAGACCGGCGATGCGGTAGGCATTCACATGTACCGCATTGCCCAATCCGAGTTCATAATCCGCCAGCAATTCCCGGCGATAGGCATCCAGTGCGATGTCCTGCGTGGCGCTGAGAAAGGCGAGCAGCGTCGCGATCCAGGCGATGGCGTATAGATCGCTTTGCGGCGAGAACGCCCCCATCGAAGCGATCACCACCAGCAGGCCGAACTGGGTGAGCAGCATCCAGCCGCGCCGCCTGCCGAATGCGGGAACGACATAGCGGTCGAGCAGCGGCGACCACAGGAACTTCCAGGTGTAGGGAAACTGGATCAGTGCGAACAGGCCGATGGTCTTGAGGTCGACGCTCTCGGAACGCAGCCATGCGGGAACGAGATTGAACAGCAGGTACAGCGGCAAGCCGGAGGAGAATCCGGTGAACACGCAGATCAGCATGCGGCGGGTGAAAAGTTGCTGCCAGACGCTCACAAAGCCCCCCTCACAACTACTGCGCTTGGCGATACTGCGTCGAAACGCAGCTGAAAATCCTCGTGTATATCAGTATACATTCCGGTTTTTCGCCGCATCTCTCGTTGTCTGACCTGCGCTCGTAACGTTGTGCGGAGGGCTTTGACCTTCATCAAATCATATCCCACGTTGAAAGCGGTACACAGCGGTGCTGCCGAGCAGATTCGGCAAGACTTTCACTTCGTTCTCTCCGCTCATCACGCGGCGATCCAGGATTTTCACTTTCTGTATGGCGCAAAACTCCTCGAAGTCGTGCAAGGTGCACAGGTGAACGTTCGGCGTGTCATACCACTGGTAAGGCAGCTCGCGAGATACCGGCATGTTGCCGAGCAAAATTTGCAGGCGGTTGCGCCAATAGCCGAAGTTGGGGAAACTCACGATTCCCTCGCGTCCGACGCGCAGCATCTCCTGCACCAGCGGCTCGGTATGGCGCGTTGCTTGTAGTGTCTGTGACAACAGCACGAAATCAAAGGCATTGCTTTCGAAGCCGGACAGGCCGGATTCCAGGTCGCCTTGGATCACGTTAACGTCGTTACGGATGCAGGCAACGATGTTCGCGTCGCTGATCTCGACACCGTAACCGCGCACTTTGCGCTTCTCCTTCAAGT
>JBARHM010000264.1:0-4567 GCA_049799235.1 Gallionella sp. | reverse complement strand
GAATAAATGAGGAAGTTCCCGGTGAAATCCAGGGACTTCAACTGTGCATAATCGAAATTGTCGATGTGCTTGCTGGGCATGCCAAGTTTATCGAGGAACCGGTCGTGCCAGAGTACCGGAATTTCATCTCGGGTCAGTTGAACGTCTGTCTCAATGCCATCGATGGGATATTCCAGTGCCTTGTCGAAAGCATCACTGGTGTTTTCCGCAGCCTCCTTGCTTGCGCCGCGGTGAGCGAATATCAGGCATTTCTTGCTGCTGTTTTTATTTGTTGTCTGCATATCTTATCCATGCACGGGATGGTTTCCGGGGTTGGTTATGACAATTGATCGATGAATTTTTTCATGGAAACCTTGAGCTGCGGAAAATTCGGGTTATACATCAAACGGCGAAGTATGCCGGCCTTCAGGTTTTTCACGGTCAGCTCGCCTTGCAGGTCCGCATGGGGATTATTATTGCAGGCGGCGTATTTTTCAATATCGTCCGGATAATAATGGATGCAATTGGAATAGTCTCCCTCCGCACCATAGTGCATATCTCCGGCTGGTAACACGATGGCCGTATGTGAGGAACTCAATATCCTCTGCTCGGGGAAAACGCTGTTAACCACTTCCAGTTTTTCAGCAGGAATAGCTGACGGCAACTTTTCCGGAGTCGTGGTGTAAAGCACCAGTTTGTTGCAAGGATGACTCGCACGCGCCATGAATTCCAGCGTGGCCTGGGTATCGACGGTCACATCGTCCGCACTGGCTGCGGCGAATACAGGGATGCCCGCTTCATGTGTATGTAATTGCGCGCCGAGCTCTTTGATCAGCGCATTCATCTGGGCGGCACCATTCTTTGCAAACGACTCATATTTGTAGATGTCGGTGTCGGGCCTGATGCTCACCCATTTCGCCGACGGTATCAGCCAGCTATTCCACTTGTGCCAGTTGGCGAATCTCGCCCGCGATGAAATTCGCAACGCGGGAGAAAACAACAACAGACCGCGCACCCGCTCATCGCGCAGGCTGTGCAAGATGCTCAGCGCAGCGCCTGCGGAGTACCCTGCCAGATAGACCTCATCAACCTCCTCGGCCAGCCTGTCGCTACCATAGGCGACCGCCTTGGCCCACTCCTGCCATGAGACATCGAGCAGATCGCCCGGCTGCGTGCCATGCCCCGGCAACAATATCGCCATGACGCGAAAGCCGTTCTCCTCAAAGAACGCAGCCAGATGCCGCATGAAATAAGGGGAGTTGGTCAGGCCATGCGTGAGCAGCACGCCACGCCGATAGGTTTTTGCACTCCCAGCCGAACTACCGGCTATCGGCTTCAGTTCGAACGGCGCATTACCGTCGACGACTTTTCCCAGATTGACAGTACCCAATGCGGAGTGTGCTCTGGTAAGCATGTCTCGATTACGTGCCGCATAATTCGCAAACGCCAATTGGTCTCCATTGAACCGCGTGTTCAATCCGGACGGCCGGTGCCGTGCCCCAAGCGGCGGAGTCGCTGCCCCCAGGATATTTCGCAATCGTTGCATTACCATCTCTGTGCGGAGCTCCTTTATTATGAACTGACAAGTCAACTGAATTATGCCGCAGTTCGCTGACCGCCGGCATAAAACTCGTTGGCAAATCCGGCATCGGGGGATTTCAACCTGGAAAAAGCATTTGGCCACGGAGAACACTGAGATCACAGAAAAAAAGCAAGCAATTGAATAAATTTGCTTCGTTCGCCCTGCGCCTATCCCCGCAACAAGACCGCGGGGTATCACGACGCAGAAAAACGAAATCGGCGTGCTACACTTAACGCCAAAATCGCGTTGTACACGCACCAAGAGCGCGGGGAATACAAGTTGAGGTAGAAATGGAGCCCGGTATCATGCGGCACATTTTTCATCTGATTGCGATACACATCCGCCATATTCGCCTGGTCATGGCATTCCTCTTCCTCGTTTCAATGCAGCCCATAGCTGCCGGCGAGCTTATCCGGGCTGACAATGGGAATCGCTATATACGGGCGCTCACGGCTGTGCCGGCGGCGGCCTCCGAGGACATGCTGACGAAGCCCGGCGATCCGCCGCCCAACCTTAGTCTGCGCAACTCCCTGATCATCGCCACTGGCGCGACGCTGGTCGCGACCTACGGTTCATACAACTGGTGGCGGTCCGGGTTTGGCGGCGGATTCGACACGACCAACGAAGGCTGGTTCGGTGCAGGCACCCAATTCGGCGGCGCCGACAAGCTTGGGCACATATTCACCAACTATGCCGGTGTGCGGCTGCTGACACCCCTCTTCGAATCGGCGGGCAATGGCCGCGACGCGTCGGTCTCGCTCGCGGCATGTTCGACGCTGGGGATCTACACCGCAGTCGAAATCGTGGACGGATACTCGCGCAACTGGAAATTCAGCCCGCAGGACGCGATCGCCAATGTGGCTGGCACGGTGCTTGGTGTCGCAATCGAGACTCATCCCGAGCTCGATGCGATTTTCCATTTCCGGCTCGATCATCGCCGCTCGCCGCGCTAGTCGAACTTTGATCCGTTCGGCGATTATTCCGAGCAAAGGTATCTGTTCGTGATCAAGGCCGATGGTTTCGCGCCGTTGCGCGAGAAAAAGCTCCTGCGCTATTTCGAAGTCGCGCTCGGGTATGGCGTACGCGGTTACGACACTGGCGGAGAGCGCCGCCGAGACGCATATTTAGGTCTCAGCCTTAACCTGGCACGCCTGCTGGCCGACGGTGCTTACGACGGCAGCATGCGTTCCACTGCATTCCAGCGCGGGACCGATCGCCTGTTCGATCTGGTGCAGTTCCCGACCATCGCTTACATGCAGCGGAATTTGAATTGAGGGGGATATGTCCACTGGGCGGAAGCTGGCGGCACGCGGCCGACATGCCGCCTTGCGCGTGCCGAGCGCCCGGCGCGCATACCGGGCTTGGAATAGTATGATGCTCCGATTGGACACTAGATTACCCGTATGAGCCTTCCACCTTCCCCACCCCAGCGCGAACAACCGCGCAGCACTCAGCCCCATCGCGACTCCATGAGCGATGCGGAGCGGGTGCTCGGCATCGTACGCGGCCTTGCCCGCGAGTTGCGGCCCAACGCACCCGATGTGGAAAGTCTGGGTTTTGATCATGTGCTGGAGCGCGATTTCGGTCTGGATAGCCTGGCGCGCGTGGAACTGCTGGTCCGCATCGAGCGCGAACTGGGCACAAGGCTGGACGAAAAAGCGTTCATCGCTGCCGAGACGCCGCGTGATCTGCTCAGACTGAGAACGGCCGCCGCTGGCGCCGAGACGCCCACCCCGGACGGAACACTGATGGTTGCCGAGACAAAGGCCGACCATCTGCCGGAAGCCGTAGCCACGCTGATCGAGATTCTGGACTGGCGTGTAGCGACGCACGGTGAGCGGGTGCATATCACGCTTTATGGCGAAGAAGAGCGAGCGGAGGACATCACCTATCGCATGCTGCAAGAAGAAGCCAAGGTGCTGGCTGCCGGCCTGCTCGAGCATGGGCTGGACGCCGGCGACAAGGTGGCGATCATGCTGCCCACCGGGCGCGGTTTTTTTGCCGCCTTCTATGGCGCGCTCTACGCCGGCTGCGTGCCGGTGCCGCTGTACCCGCCGGTGCGCCCTTCGCAAATCGAGGATCACATGCGCCGCATCGCCGGCATCGTCAACAATGCCCAGGCCGCCATGCTCATCACGGTAGACCAGGCTAAGCCGCTCAGTCACCTGCTGCGCGCGCAGTGCGAATCGCTGCGCAAGGCGCTGACCGTCGCGGACTTGTCGGTCCCCGGCGCTAAACTGCCCTCTCCCAAGCTGGCATCTGCTGACATCGCCTTCCTGCAATACACTTCCGGCAGCACCGGCAACCCCAAGGGGGTCATGTTGACCCACGCCAACCTGCTCGCCAATCTGCGGGCGATGCAGCGCGCTTCGGGCATCACCTCCGCGGACACCTTCGTGTCCTGGCTGCCGCTCTACCACGACATGGGGCTGATCGGCGCATGCATGGGCAGCCTGGATGTCGGATTCCGGCTGGTGTTGATGTCGCCACTCGCTTTTCTCGCCCGGCCGGGGCGCTGGCTGCAAACCATCCACCGGCATCGCGCTACCGTTTCGGCGGCGCCCAACTTCGCATATGAGCTGTGCGCCAGCAAGCTCGACGAACGCGACCTCGACGGCCTGGACCTGAGCTGCTGGCGGCTGGCCTACAACGGCGCCGAGCCGGTCAGTCCGGACACGCTGGAGCATTTCGCCGCGCGCCTCGCCCGTTGCGGCTTCAGCCGCGCCGCCATGACGCCGGTGTATGGCTTGGCGGAATCCTCGGTGGGGCTGGCCTTTCCTCCGCTCGGGCGCGGGCCGCTGATCGACCGCGTGGACCGCGATGCGCTCACGCGCTCGGGCATCGCCCGCTGCGTACCTGTGGACGCTCGCAACGCGCTGCGCGTCGTTTCCAGCGGCCTGCCCCTGCCCGGCCACGAGATCCGCATTGTCGACGCCGGCGGGCGTGAGCTTCCCGAACGCGCGCAGGGGCGCGTGCAGTTCCGCGGACCGTCTGCGACCGGCGGCT
>JBARHM010000263.1:0-2961 GCA_049799235.1 Gallionella sp. | reverse complement strand
CCTTGCGCTTCGGGTTGGTGAATACGCTGCTGGTGTCGCCGAACTCAATCAGGTCGCCCAGATACATAGAGGCGGTGAAATCGGAGACGCGCGCCGCCTGCTGCATGTTGTGCGTGACGATGGCGATGGTGAAGTCCTCCTTCAGTTCGTCGATCAACACTTCTATGTGTGCGGTGGAGATCGGGTCGAGTGCGGAGGTGGGTTCGTCCAGCAGCAGCACTTCCGGTTTGACCGCGATCGCGCGGGCGATGCACAGACGTTGCTGCTGGCCGCCTGACAGGCTATTGCCGCTCTGTTTGAGCAAGTCATTGACTTCGTTCCATAGCGCGGCCTTTTTCAGCGCCCACTCCACACGCTCGTCCATCTCATTCTTGTTAAGATTTTCATAGAGTTTTACACCGAACGCTATGTTGTCGTAAATCGACATCGGGAACGGGGTGGGCTTCTGGAACACCATGCCGATCTTGGCGCGCAACATATTCAAATCCTGCTTGCTGTCCAGAATATTCGCTCCATCCAGGATGATCTCCCCGGTGGCTTTCTGTTTTGGATAAAGCTGATACATGCGGTTGAAGGTGCGCAGCAGGGTGGATTTTCCGCAGCCTGAGGGACCGATGAAAGCAGTCACCATTTTTTCCGGGATACTCAGGCTGATATCCTTCAGCGCCCGAAAATTACCGTAATAAAAATTCAGATCCTTGACGATGATTTTTGCATTGGCAGAGGATTCAGCGTTCATTTGCAAGCCTTATTTGTGTCAATTATTAATGAGTTGTGGCGCTTTGACGGAAAATTACCCGCGCCACGATGTTAAGTGTCAGCACACTGAAGGTGATAAGCAACGCGCCTGCCCAGGCAAGGCGCTGCCAGTCCTCGTAGGGACTCATGGCGAACTGGAAGATCACCACAGGCAGGTTGGCCATCGGCTGATCCATGTTGCTGCTCCAGAACTGGTTGTTCAGTGCGGTGAACAGCAACGGAGCAGTCTCGCCGCTGATGCGCGCAATGGCCAGCATCACCCCAGTAATGATACCGGCGCGAGCCGCACGAAGGGTGACGAAGTTGATGATTTTCCATTGCGGGGCGCCGAGAGCGGCGGCCGCTTCGCGTAACGTCGTCGGAACCAGGCGCAGCATGTTCTCGGTAGTGCGAATGACAATGGGAATGACGATGATGGATAAGGCAAATGCTCCCGCCCATCCGGAAAAATGCTTGACGTGAACGACATACACTTCATAGACGAACAGGCCGATGACGATGGACGGGGCGGACAGCAGCACATCGTTGATAAAGCGGGTGATCGGCGCCATCCAACCTCGGCTGCCAAATTCAGCCAAATAGGTGCCGGCCAGTATACCTATGGGAGTGCCGATCAGGGTGCCGACCAGCGTCATTGCCAAGCTGCCGGCGATGGCATTGAGCAGGCCGCCCGCGCTGCCCGGCGGCGGGGTCATTTGCGAGAACACCGCCGGGGTGAGTGCCAGCAGTCCATAGTCCAATAGCGTAAACAATATCCAGCTTAGCCAGAATAGCCCGAATAGCATGGCCAGCACCGAGACTGAGAGTCCCAGCGCGTTGGTGATGCGACGGCGTGCGTATAAATTCACCATAGTCGTTATGTGACTTGTCCTTCGCGCAAACCGAGCTCGTAGAGCATGAAGCGGGCGATGGAAAGAACCACGAAGGTGATGAAAAACAGGATCAAGCCGAGTTCGATAAGCGAGGAAGTGTATAGCTCACCGACTGCCTCGTTGAATTCGTTGGCCAATGCGGAGGAAATGCTGTTGCCCGGCATCAACAGCGACTTGCTCAGCTCATGGGCATTGCCGATCACGAAGGTGACTGCCATGGTTTCGCCCAGTGCGCGTCCCAGCCCGAGCATGATGCCGCCTGCCACACCCACCTTTGTGTAGGGCAGCACGATGTTCCACATCACTTCCCACGTGGTCGATCCCACGGCGTAGGCCGATTCCTTGAGCATGGCGGGCACCACATCAAATACATCGCGCATCACCGATGCAATGAACGGGATGACCATGATCGCGAGAATGATGCCGGCGGTCAGCATGCCGATGCCCATCGGCGGGCCGGAGAAGAACGGTCCGATGTAAGGCATGCTGCCTATATGATTATTGATCCAGGGCTCGACATGGTCGGCGAATAGCGGAGCGAACACGAACAATCCCCACATGCCGTAGATGATGCTGGGGATACCTGCCAGCAACTCAATTGCGATACCGAGCGGGCGTCGCAAAATGCGCGGCGATAACTCGGTCAGGAAAACGGCGATGCCGAAACTGACCGGGATCGCAATGAACAGGGCGATGCCGGAGGTGACCAGCGTGCCGATGATAGGAATAAAAGCGCCGAATTTATCGTTGACCGGGTCCCATTCGGAGCTGGTCAGAAAGCCAAAGCCAAACGCATGGATGGCGGGGATGCTGCCCACCACCAGTGAGCCTATGATCGCGGCCAGCAGTGCCAATACGCTGAAGGCGGCAACACGCGTCAGATTGTGGAAAAGCAAATCCAATACCGCATGTCGATTAAGGCGTGCTTTGTGCGTGATCATAGTCGTGTGCTTTGGTTTAAAAAATAACGGGGGCAATTGCCCCCGCGATTATAGCTTATGAATGTGCTGTGCCAGACACGCCCCAGCTTATTTCCAGATTGCTTTGCCGCTGGAGTCCTTGATTTGTTCCTTCCATGATGCGCGGATCATCTTCTGGACATTTTCCGGCAGCGGTACATAGTCCAGTTCGGATGCCATTTTGCTGCCGTTGGCGTAAGCCCAGTCGAAGAATTTCAGCACTTCCTGTCCGGTTGCTGCCTTGTCCTGTGCTTTATAAATCAGGATGAAGGTGGCACCGGTGATGGGCCAGCTTGCCTTGCCCGGTTCATCCGTCAGGATCTCATAGAAACCCTTGGCGGTATCCCAGCGAGCGTTGGCTGCTGCTGCCT
>JBARHM010000262.1:0-2277 GCA_049799235.1 Gallionella sp. | reverse complement strand
TTTAAGCAGCGAGCAGCAGTCTGTCACCCCGCAAAAAAATCCTTCACTTTGTTCATCCAGGATTTTGCACGCGGATTGTGGAGTTCGCTGTTTTTATCGTTGATGGCTTCAAACTCGCGCAATAATTCTTTCTGGCGCGCTGTCAGGTTCACGGGAGTCTCCAGCGCCACGTGGCAATGCAGGTCGCCGTGACTTGAACTGCGCACACCTTTGATTCCCTTGCCGCGCAGGCGGAAAATCTTTCCGCTCTGGGTTTCGGCAGGGATCTTGATCGTGGCCACCCCGTCCAGTGTCGGTATCTCGATCGAACCGCCGAGTGCGGCGGTGCTGAAACTGATCGGCATTTCGCAATGCAGATCGTTGTGGTCGCGCTGGAACACCGCGTGCGGTTTGATGCTGATCACCACATACATGTCGCCCGGAGGGCCGCCATTCGTGCCATGTTCGCCCTCGCCGGACAAGCGGATGCGATCATCGTTATCCACGCCTGCCGGGATCTTGACCGACAGGGTTTTGTGTTGCTTGATACGGCCGATACCGTTGCAATCACTGCATGGAGAGGTAATCATCTTGCCGGAGCCGTGACAGCGCGGACAGGTTTGCTGGATCGAGAAAAACCCCTGCTGCATGCGCACCTGGCCATTTCCGGCGCAGGTGGTGCAGGTGGTCGGACTGGTGCCGGGTTTTGCTCCGCTGCCGTGGCAGGTTTCGCATTCTGCCATGGTCGGCACGCGGATCTTGGTCTCGGTTCCGCGCGCGGCCTGTTCCAGCGTGATCTCCATGTTGTAGCGCAGGTCGGCGCCGCGCTGCACATGGCTGCGGCCGGCGCTTCCGCGCCCGCCGCCAAAGATGTCGCCGAAGATGTCGGAGAAATCAAAACCGGCCGCGCCTGCGGCGAACGGGCTGCCGCCGCCCATGCCGCCCGCCTCGAATGCAGCGTGACCATGCTGATCGTATGCAGCGCGCTTCTGCGAGTCGCTGAGCGCCTCATAGGCTTCCTTGGCTTCCTTGAAATGTTCCTCGGCTTTGGGGTTGTCCGGATTGCGGTCTGGATGATGCTTCATCGCAAGCTTGCGATAAGCCTTTTTGATATCTTCGTCTGAGGCATCGCGGTTGACGCCAAGGACTTCGTAGTAGTCTTTTTTGGGCATAGTCGTTAGTAGTTAGTCTCTAGTCATTAGTTGAAAAACAAACCCATTGGAGTTAACTAACTACTAGCAACTGGTTTCGTATCAGGCGTAAGCCGCTAGTTGAAAGCCAACCCATTTGGGTTAACTAACGACTAGCGACTAACGACTACCAACTTACTTGTTATCCTTTACTTCGGTGAACTCCGCATCCACCACGTCGCCTTCGTCGTGCTTTTCCCCTGCACCGGAAGTTGTACCTGCTTCTCCGGCTTGTGCCTTGGCCTGCTCGGCGGCATACATCTTTTCTCCCAGCTTTTGTGCGGAAGTCGCCAGCGCTTCGGTCTTGGCCGTGATGGCATCCTTGTCGTCGGTCTTCACTGCTGCTTCTGCTTCCTTCAACGCAGCCTCAACAGAAGATTTTTCCTCGGCACTCAGATGTTCGCCGTATTCTTTCAGCGATTTGTGCGTGGAGTGGATCAGCGCGTCGAGCCGGTTGCGCGCGTTCACCAGTTCAACCGCCCTGCGATCATCCTCTGCGTTGGCTTCCGCATCCTGCACCATGCGCTGGATCTCGGCTTCGTTCAGGCCGGAGCTGGCCTGGATCTTGATCTTGTTCTCCTTGCCGGTCGCCTTGTCTTTCGCCGACACGTGCAGGATGCCGTTCGCATCTATGTCGAAAGTCACTTCGATCTGCGGCATGCCGCGCGGAGCTGGCGGTATGTCTGACAGGTTGAACTGGCCCAGGCTCTTGTTGCCGGAAACCACTTCGCGCTCGCCTTGCAGCACGTGTATGGTCACCGCGTTCTGGTTGTCCTCGGCGGTGGAGAACACCTGCGACGCCTTGGTCGGTATCGTGGTGTTCTTCTTGATCAGCTTGGTCATCACGCCGCCCATGGTCTCGATACCCAGCGACAGCGGAGTTACGTCGAGCAGCAGCACGTCCTTCACTTCACCTTGCAGCACGCCGCCCTGGATCGCTGCGCCAACCGCCACAGCTTCGTCCGGATTCACATCCTTGCGGGCTTCCTTGCCGAAGAATTCCTTGACCTTCTCCTGCACCTTGGGCATGCGGGTCTGGCCACCGACCAGAATCACGTCGGTGATGTCGGACGTGGAAACGCCCGCATCCTTCATCGCAATCTTGCAT
>JBARHM010000261.1:0-1756 GCA_049799235.1 Gallionella sp. | reverse complement strand
TTGCAGATGCATACAACTACCATCCCAACCTCATTGCCGCACTTGACATTGCCGCGCCTTCCGAACTGGTATGGGGATTCCCCAAGGATGCGGATCCAGAATTGCTAAACCAGGCACGGATATTTTTCGACCGCATTCGGCAAGATGGCACTTTGAACCGCCTGCTGGATCGTTACTACGGTCACAACAATCGTCTGGCTAAAATGGATGCAGCCGCCTTCATCGCCAAAACCAGGACTATTCTGCCGCATTATCGCCACTTGTTCGAGGATGCCGCCTCAATCACCGGACAGGACTGGCGCTTGCTCGCAGCACTGGCTTACCAGGAATCGCAGTGGGATCCGCTCGCCACCTCCCGCACCAACGTGCGCGGCATGATGATGCTGACCGAAGACACCGCCGACCGGATGAAGCTGGGCAATCGGCTGGATGCCAGCGAAAACATACTCGCCGGCGCAAAATATCTGTTGCTGCTCAAGGAACAGTTGCCTGAGCGCATCCCGGAACCTGACCGCACCTGGCTGGCGCTGGCTGCCTACAATCAGGGTTATGGTCATCTGGAAGATGCGCGCATATTGACCCGTCGCGCCGGACTTGATCCGGACAGCTGGTCGGACGTTAAGAAATGGATGCCCAGATTGAATCAACCGGGTTATTACGAAACGCTGAAACGGGGTTATGCTCGCGGCGGCGAGGGAGTGATACTGGTGGAGAATATCCGCAATTACTATGACATGCTCAAGCGATTGGAGCCTGAACAAGCATCATTCGCTTCGGAAGCGACATCATTTGAGCTGATCGAACCGCTGCAACGCTTGCTGCACTAGTTTCTCTTTGCCGATTGTGTTTCTTTCAACGGCAACTCGATCGCTATACCTTACAAGACGGGCATATTCAGTCAGGGCCTAATATCTTTCATGCCGCCCATGTATGGAAGCAAAACTTCCGGGATGCGCACGCTTCCGTCCGCCTGTTGATGGTTTTCCAATACTGCCACCAGAGTACGCCCTACAGCCAGACCTGAACCGTTCAAGGTATGCAGCAGTTCCGGCTTACCCTGTGCGTTGCGGAAGCGCGCCTGCATCCGCCGCGCCTGGAAAGATTCGAAGTTCGAGCATGAGGAAATCTCGCGGTAATTGTTCTGCGCAGGCAGCCACACCTCGATGTCGTAGGTCAGCGCGGCCGAAAAACCCATGTCGCCGGTACACAGCTTCACCACGCGATATGGCAGGCCGAGTTTCTGCAAAATCGTTTCTGCGTGACCAAGCAATTCTTCCAACCCTGCGTATGATTTCTCCGGATGCACGATCTGCACCAACTCCACCTTGTCGAACTGGTGCTGGCGTATCATGCCGCGCGTGTCCTTGCCATAGGAACCGGCTTCTGAACGAAAGCATGGTGTGTGCGCGACGAACTTCAGCGGCAGCTTTTCCAGCGGCACGATCTCGTCGCGCACTATGTTGGTCACCGGGACTTCAGCGGTGGGGATCAAATAAAAATATTTATTACCTATTACCATACCCGAAACGACTTTTTCACCCGTTTCTTTGAAATGCTTTTCGTCAGCTTGTTTCATTTTCTCAAGCTGCACCCTCTCATCATTGGTCAATATGCCGCCAGCATTTACTGAAAACAAATCCGCTTCGAATTTCGGCAACTGCCCGGTACCGCGCATCGAATCCGCGTTCACCAGATAAGGCACATAGGTCTCGGTGTAGCCGTGCTGCTCGGTGTGCGTATCCAGCATGAACTGCGC
>JBARHM010000260.1:0-2917 GCA_049799235.1 Gallionella sp. | reverse complement strand
GAAATTGCCACTTGCGTATTGGTTGGCATAAGGCGGTACCGATCCACAATTACTTATCCTTTAAGAAACAATGATTTCATGGTTGTGACATGAATCATTCATTTCACATGGCATGCTCATTGCATATAACCCTGACGCTGTATCTGTTGGTACTTCCCACGGTGGATGATCGCATGAGGATCCTAAGTGGACATCGACTTGCTGATGACGAGCCGGGATATGGAGTTGATCGAAGCGGCAGATACTGCCTAGAGCGAACAGTATGGATTCAGGTTTGATGTGGAAGGTTATCAAGAAGGGGAACTAACGATGCTAAGAAAATTACATTTCAGTAATTGGCTGGGAATCGCCGTCATCGCTCGGGAAGTATCGCAATCTGCTCAAAACGTTGTTAGTAGCCATCTCAAGAACCTGATTTTGGCACTATTCATTTTGGTGATTGGCATGTTGCAATTGCCCATCGCTTCGGCGGAGGAATTGCCCGAATTATCAGCTGCTTCCGAGGTTCCAGGGACATTGGCACCAGGATATATTGAAAACCGCTATTGTTGGGGTTGCCACAAAAGCCAAAAGCAGACTTTTCTGGATAGCGACCACGGCAGGGCGTTCTCTGCGGATTCGACGATGGGCTGCCAGTCATGCCACGGTGGCGGTGCCGCGCACAAGGAAGTCGCCGGTCAGGACAATTATGTAGGCCCTCTGAAAATACTATCCTTCAAAAAGGGAAGCGGAACAGCAGACGACATGACCCGTCCCTGTCTGACATGCCACCAGAAGGATGCCAGACGCTCGCACTGGATGGGCAGCACGCACCAGAGCCGCGATGTGGTCTGCACCTCCTGCCACCAGATACACACGGCACAAGACAAGGTTCGCGACAAACGCACCCAGCCCGAGGTTTGCTTTGCCTGCCACAAGGACAGGCGCATGGAAATCAACAAGCCTTCCCATCACCCGATTCCCGAGGGCAAGATGACCTGTTCCGATTGCCATAACCCGCATGGTTCAACGGGACCCAAACTGATGAAGCGCGATAGCGTGAATCAAACCTGCTACACCTGCCATATGGAGAAACGCGGGCCGTTCGTCCACAATCACGAGCCCGTTACTGAGGACTGCTCTATCTGCCATAACCCGCATGGCACAACTGCGGAAAACCTGCTCAAGGCGCGACCGCCATTCCTGTGCCACCAGTGCCATACACCACATGGGGGGCAAATTGCCCAATTGGCTGGACAAGGTCAGACAACCGCGCTTCTCAGTGCGACCACAAGCGGCAAGAGCGGCATCAACTACACCCAAGGCCGGGGCTGCTTGAACTGCCATACCCAGATTCACGGCAGCAACAACCCGAGCACGGGCACACCAACGCCGCAGTTCTTCCAGCGCTGAGAAAGAGTTATCTATCATGAATATCGTTAAACAGCATGTTGGTCTCAACCAGAAACTCATCGCACTTGTATTGCTCGCGGCATTTGGGCAGGTACAAGCAGAAGAGGTGATCGATACCACGCAACCCGCCCAACCTGCAAGTGCGGAGAGCGTTAACGCTGCGAGTTCAGCACAAAGTGCGAACATTGTGCAGCCCGCCAAGCCCCAAAGCTGGGTTAGCTTTGGACTGGGCGGAGTTAGCGGCGACAGCCTCGAGAGAGCACTGTTCGGACAATACAATGGCATGCGCGACAACGGTGGCTATATCCTGCTTGATGCAGATGTCACCAAACACGATGAAGAAACGGGAGTCTGGACGACTTTCCAGGGGCGCAATCTCGGCCTCGACAACCGTGAACTGCGCTTATTGCAGAAAAAGCAAGGGGACTGGAAGTATTCGGCGGAATACAGCGAACTGACCCGCAATTACCCGCGCACCATCAATACCGGTGTGCAAGGCACCGGAACGACCACTCCGGCCGTCACCCTTCTGATGGCGCCGGGGACAGGATCGGATCTGAATCTCAAGACCACCCGCAAGAGCGTCACGCTCGGTGCAGAAAAATGGCTTTCCCCTTCCCTGCTGTTCGAGGCCAGCTTCAAGAATGAACACAAGGACGGGGCACGGCTATTCGGCAAAGGTTTCAACTGCTCAACTCCCAATCCAATTACCGGAACTTCAAGCGGCTCCGGCGCGTTGCCTCCCGGGGTATGTCTGCCGGGAGCGCCGACCGCAGGCGTCAGCCAATGGGCACTGCTGATGCTGCCCGAGCCGATCAACTCCAGAATCCAGCAGTTCGAGGGCAGACTGAATTATTCCGGCGAGAAATTGGCGCTGAGCGGGGGTTATTACGGTTCGTTCTACACCAACGCGTACGGCAGCCTGACGCCAACCGTGCCCGGTACCTTGAATAATCCCCTCGGCGCACCAACAGCGCTAAACACCGACCTCTTGGGTATCCTGCAACTACCCGTGGCGCTACCGCCCGACAATCAGGCGCACCAGCTTACTCTCTCCGGCACTTATGGCTTTACGCCGACGACCCGCGCGACTTTCAAGTACGCATATACTCATGCTACGCAGAACGAAGACTTCGCCAGCATGGGCTTGACGGGTGCACCGGCCGGCATCAGCAATCTCGGCGGAGTTGTGGACACCAATCTGGCTCAGGTCGGACTGACGGCGCGCCCGATGCCGAAACTCTCCACGCTTGTCAATGTGCGTTATGAGGATAAGAACGACAAGACGCCGATCGCCTTGTACAACACCGAGGGTGTGTACACATTTACCAACGGCCACAATTCGTTGGAGAAACTCACCGGCAAGCTGGAGGCGAGTTATCAGTTGCCAAGCAGCTATCGGGCGACCCTGGGAGCCGATTACGAGTCGGTGGATCATGGTACCTGGACTGCCACCGACTCCGCCGGCGGCATAACGGGAATGAGGCAGGAAACCACGGAGACAGGCTGGCGCGCCGAACTGCGG
>JBARHM010000259.1:0-2742 GCA_049799235.1 Gallionella sp. | reverse complement strand
CAGGGGTACACCGTGCAAGCTTTCTTCAATCGCTGAAAGGCTTCTTCGTACGCGTCAGTGCGCCGGCTTTGGTAGACGATTTCTTCATCCCAGTGCAGGCCATATGCTTCCAGTGTGCTGAGGATCTCATCTGCAGCACCTTCGACGGTGCGCGGGGTGTCGAGGTCTTCGATGCGTACCAGCCACTTGCCTTGATGATGTTTGGCGTCGAGGTAGCTGCCGACGGCGGCGATAAGTGAACCGAAATGAAGGGGGCCGGTGGGGGAGGGCGCGAAACGACCGCGATACTGGGAAGGGAATGGCATTAGGGGTTGTAGAGTGGAAGCCCTGCAGGGGCGTTCCGCCATGTTGGATTCGTTCGGCGGAACCGCTTCGCGTTCCGCCCTACGTCACTGAATACGTTTAAAAGCCTTCGCACAACGTAGCGAGCGCAGGTCAGGCAAGGAGGAAAGGGGCGATAAACCGGAATGTATGTAGCAATCTATCGCTCCGCGACCCCGGATTTTGAGTCTCTTTTCGACGCAGCATCACCACGCGCAGCAGTTGTGCGAAGGCCTTTTAGGCGGTGACTGCTTCTTCGGCAAACTCCAGCTTAACCTTACCGTCGGTATCCACATCCACAGTCACCTTGCCGCCATTCGCCAACTTGCCGAACAGCAGTTCGTCGGCCAGTGCAGAGCGTATCGTGTCCTGGATCAGGCGCGCCATCGGGCGAGCGCCCATCAGCGGGTCGAAGCCGTTCTTGGCCAGATAATCCTTCAGCGCATCGGTGAACACGGCTTCCACCTTTTTCTCGTGGAGCTGTTCTTCAAGCTGCATCAGGAACTTGTCCACCACGCGCAGGATGACTTCCTTATCCAGCGGAGCGAAGGAGACGATCGCATCAAGACGGTTGCGGAATTCGGGAGTGAACAGGCGCTTGATGTCGACCATCTCGTCGCCGGAAACCGCAGTCTTGGTGAAGCCGATCTGAACCTTGTTCAGCGCTTCACTGCCCGCATTGGTGGTCATGATGATGACTACGTTGCGGAAATCGGCCTTGCGCCCGTTATTGTCGGTAAGCGTGCCGTGGTCCATCACCTGCAACAGGATGTTGAAGATGTCCGGGTGCGCCTTTTCGATCTCGTCGAGCAGCAGCACGGCGTGAGGCTGCTTGCTGATCGCTTCGGTAAGCAACCCGCCCTGATCGAAACCTACATAGCCCGGCGGGGCGCCGATCAGGCGCGAAACGGCATGCCGCTCCATGTATTCGGACATGTCGAAGCGGTGCAATGGCATGCCCATCGCGTAAGCGAGCTGGCGTGCCACTTCGGTCTTGCCTACGCCGGTGGGGCCGGAAAACAAAAAGCTGCCTATCGGCTTTTGAGGATTGCCCAAGCCGCTGCGCGACATCTTGAGGGCACGAGCCAGCATGTTTATCGCCTTGTCCTGTCCAAATACGGTGGCCTTGAGGTCGCGGTCGAGATTCTTCAGTATGTTCCGGTCGTCGTGCGATACGGTGCGTGCCGGGATGCGGGCGATCTTGGCGATGATCTCCTCGATCTCGTGTTTGCCAACCACCTTCTTCTGCCTGGATTTCGGCAGGATGCGTTGCGCCGCACCGGCTTCATCGAGCACGTCGATGGCCTTGTCCGGCAGGTGGCGGTCGTTGATGAAGCGCGCGGACAGTTCCGCCGCGCTGTTGATCGCCGCAGCGCTGTATTTGATGCCGTGATGCTGCTCAAAGCGCGATTTCAGGCCGCGCAGAATCGCAATTGTCTGCTCCACGGATGGTTCAGTAACGTCCACTTTCTGGAAGCGGCGTGACAGTGCGTGATCCTTTTCAAAGATGCCGCGATATTCCTGATACGTGGTTGCGCCTATGCACTTCAACTGCCCGCTCGCCAAGGCAGGTTTGAGCAGATTAGAGGCGTCCATCGTGCCGCCGGAAGCCGCACCCGCGCCTATCATGGTGTGAATCTCGTCGATAAACAGGATTGCGTTGGGCGCATCGACAAGTTCTTTCAGCACCGCCTTCAGGCGCTGCTCGAAATCACCGCGATACTTGGTTCCTGCCAGCAACGCGCCCATATCGAGTGAATACACGTGGGCGTTGTTGAGGATTTCCGGCACATCTTTTTCCGTGATGCGGCGTGCCAAGCCTTCGGCGATGGCAGTCTTTCCTACGCCCGCCTCGCCAACCAGAAGCGGGTTGTTTTTGCGGCGGCGGCAAAGTGTCTGTATGACACGCTCCAGTTCGATCTCGCGCCCGATCAGAGGGTCGATCTTGCCTGCCAGTGCTTGTGTGTTCAGATCCAAGGTGTAACTCTTCAGCGCACTACCGGGACTCTGCTCCTGGTCCGACTCCGTGTCGCTCTGGGGTTTTGTTGGCGTGCCCGGCTGGGTCTTGTCGATGCCGTGGGCGATATAGTTCACCACGTCAAGGCGATTGATGTTGCGCTGGGTCAGAAAATACACGGCATGCGAGTCCTTTTCACCAAACAGTGCGACCAGGATATTTGCACCAGTCACTTCCTTCTTGTTGGTGGATTGCACATGCAGGATGGCGCGCTGGATGACGCGTTGGAATCCGACCGTGGGCTGCGTGTCCACTTCGTCGCTGCCCGGTGTAATCGGAGTGTGCGTAGTAATGAAGTCGGACACGGTCTTGCGCAACTCGTCGATGTCCGCGCCACAGGCACGCAGCACCTGCGCTGCGGAAGCGTTGTCCAGCATCGTGAGCAACAGGTGTTCGACGGTGAT
>JBARHM010000258.1:0-2012 GCA_049799235.1 Gallionella sp. | reverse complement strand
GTCATATACCACGCCCATCACACTCTCTCCTGCGCGTACCAGCGCAACGGACACTGCGAAATACGGCAGGCCGCGCACGAAATTGGATGTCCCATCGATCGGATCGATGCACCACAGACCGTCATTGCCGGCCTTCCACTGCTCATGCTGTTCCGCTACGGGCATTTCTTCGCCCAGCACCGGCACGTTGAGGATAGCCTGCAGCTTTTTTGTCAGAACGCTCTGGGCGGCAAGGTCCGCGTCGGTACACAGACTGCCATCACTCTTGTGCTGATGCGCCACCTTGAGATAACGCGGCATGATCTCTTCTGCCGTCACCAGTTTGACTGCCGCAATCATCGCCTTGAGCAGCGCCCCCATGCTGCCTGGTGTTGAATTATTCATGCCTCTTTCCGTTCGCCGTCTTATGCTTCACTTTTCCATTTGATGGAACAGCCCATGCTGGCGATCTGCTCGCGCGGCCCATGGCCCGTTCTGGCCACTTCCACCATCGCGTTGAACAAATCGCGCGGGGCATCGGTGATCGCTTCCTTGCGCGAAGCATCCAACCTTCCGCGGTACTGCAGTTCAAGATCGGCGTTGAAACCGAAGAAATCGGGCGTGCAGACTGCGCCATAATCTTTGGCGATCTGCTGGGACTCGTCCCATACGTAAGGGAATGGGTAGCTATACTGCTGAGCGATCAGCTTCATGTTGCCGAAGGAATCCTCCGCATATTCGGCAGGATCGTTGGACATGATGGCGATGCTGTTGATACCGTGCTGTTGCAACTCGCGCGTGTCGCGAACGATGCGCTCGCGGATGGACTTCACGTACGGGCAGTGATTGCAGATGAACATCACCAGCAGGCCGTTCTTGCCGCGCGCATTAGCAAGGTTATATCTCTTGCCGTCCACGCCGGGCAAATCGAAATCGCGGGCTTTCCAGCCAAAATCGCAGATGGGAGGCTGCAGGCTGACCATTTCATATTCCTGACAATATCCTGAGGGGCGTTATATTATCACGCCCATCTGTACGACTTGTCTGGTTAAACATGCCGCGTTTCTACTGCCCCCCGCCAATTCCTCCCGGCGATTCGTTCGATCTGCCGCCGGAGGCGGCATACCATGCCGCGCGCGTGCTGCGTTTGCGCGAAGGCGATCCGGTACAGATTTTCGACGGCCGCGGCAATGAACGCCGCGGGGTGATAGCGGAACTCGGCGGCAAACGCGTCGTCATCGGCGGCATCTCCGCTATCGACATGGACCGCGAATCACCACTCAAAGTACTACTGGCACAGGCATTGACGAGCAGCGAAAAAATGGATTGGGTGTTGCAAAAAGCCACCGAGCTGGGTGTGACGGATATCCAGCCGCTCAACACCGAGCGCAGCGTGGCGAAATTGACAGCCGAACGTGTCTCAAAGCGGCTCGAACATTGGCAGCAGGTGGTAATTTCCGCCTGCGAACAATGCGGACGCAGCACATTGCCGCAGATATACGCGCCAATGGACATCATGGCGTGGCTGCAACAAATGCGTGAAATGCCGGTCTCGAAATATATCCTGCTGCCGGAAGGAGCCGCATCATTGCCCACACAAGCCAAACCGCAGGGCAAAGTCGTGTTGCTGATCGGCGCGGAGGGAGGTTTTACCGCGGCAGAGAGCGATGCCGCGATGCAGTGTGGATTTGATTCTATCCGCATGGGATCACGAGTTATGCGCACCGAGACAGCAGCAATTGCCGGATTGGCGGCATTGCAGACGCTATGGGGAGATTTTCAGTAACAAACGTCATAATTTTTTGAGGAGAAACCATGCCATACGTCAACATCCGCATCGCGGGCACTTTGAGCCGTGAACAGAAAGCCAAGATCGCCGCCGAGATCACCGACACGCTGGAGCGCATCGCGCTGAAGCCGAAAAGCTACACATATATAGCATTTGATGAGTTACCCGACGAGAATTGGGCAATTGCGGGCAAGCTGCTGGATGAAGAATAATTGTAGCTGCGGCCGCTCCCGCACCGGAGGGC
>JBARHM010000257.1:0-10767 GCA_049799235.1 Gallionella sp. | reverse complement strand
CCAGTAATGTAGCTTGTACATCTTCGGCCTTTTCTTCACCCGTCAATTTTCCTTCCAGCCATGCCGTGCTGAACAGATCGCGTCCCGTACTCTTGGGTGGCGATAAGGTGAAATAAGGTTCATCGAGCATTTGCTTCAGCAGTGCGGGCAACACAGAGCCGGAAGCCGCCCATGTGCCGTTGTAATCATAGGGTCTGCCGGTATGCCGCGCGCACCAGGCATCCATCAGCAGGTTGCCCGGCCCGCAGTCGAAACCGGTAGTGGCTCGATGCGGAGGCAGGTCGGTCAGATTGCTTATGCCACCGATGTTGACGATCACGCGGTGCTTGTCGTGATGGCGCAGGACTTTGTCGTGAAACGCTGGAACAAGCGGTGCGCCCTGTCCGCCGGCTGCGATGTCGCGACTGCGGAAGTCGCCGACCACAGTGATGCCGGTCAATTCAGCCAATAATGCGGCGTTCCCGATTTGCAGGGTGTAACCCTGTTCGGGGAGGTGGCGGATGGTTTGCCCGTGGCAGGCGATGGCCTTGACTTCGTTGCTCGTGGATTTCGCCTGGCTGAGCAGGGTGGCGACCGCTGCTGCATACAGTTTGGCTAGCTGATTCCCGATAACTTGAGTTTGATGCAACTCATTGATTGCGGGCAGGTGTAACGCAAGCAGGTCTTTTTTTAGCGCGTCATCAAAAGGCAGGTAATATTTTGCGAGCAATAACGGTCTGGTCTGACCCAAATCAACAAGGACGGCGTCAATGCCGTCCAGGCTGGTGCCGGACATCAGACCCACATACAGTTCCGGCGGGTGTTGCACTGGCTGATTAGTCGAGTTTGGCGAGGTTGGTGTTGCGCAACAGGTTCAGGCGTGCGACAAAGTCGTCTGCAACGGATTGAAATGCCGCCTGGTAAACACTGCTAATGGGTTTTGCATCCGGCAACGCGACCCGCATCGGATTATGCTGTTGGCCATTGATCTTGAATTCGTAGTGCAGATGCGGGCCGGTGGCAAGCCCGGTCATTCCTACATATCCGATCACCTCGCCTTGAACGACGCGCTGACCGTTGTGCAAATTCTGGGCAAAACGGGACAAGTGCCCATATACGGTGGTGTAGCGGCCTTGATGGTTGATTCTAATGACATTGCCATAGCCACCCTCTGTGCCGATATAGGTAACCACACCATCGGCGGTTGATTTTACCTTCGTGCCGGCAGGCGCAGCAAAATCCACGCCCTTATGGGACCGCCATTTGTTCAATATCGGATGAAAACGCGAGTCACTGAAACCCGAACTCACACGTGAATATTCGATCGGAGAACGCAAGAATGCCTTGCGGACGCTCTTGCCATCCGGGGTGAAGTAATCGCCGTGCTGGGCATCCTCCTGGAAATAGATGGCACGATAAACATGGCCTTGATTGATGAATTCAGCCGACAGGATGCGACCGGTATTCAGCAACGCGCCGTTGTGGTAATTCATCTCGTATACAACCGTGAATTTGTCCCCAACCCTGAGGTCATGGTGGAAGTCGATGTCGCCGCTGAAAAGTTCGTATAACTGGTTGGCGGCTGCTTCCGGCATTTCGGCAGCGTCTGCAGCGGCATACAGGTTTGTTTTTATTTCTCCGGTACGGACGAATAGACGTTTTTCAAATTGTGCGGGCAGTTTAATGGTTCTTAACATGCCGATTTGCTTGTCGATCAGGACTTGTTCATCGTTGTCGCTGAGATAACGCAATGAGATCAAACTCCCAGTGGCAGAAGTCTCGGCCTGGATCTCCTTGCCCACTGCCAACTTTCGGAACGACTCTGTTGCAGGGTCATTGCGCAGATAATTGCTGGCGACTGCGTCCTCAATGTTCAAACGGCTCAGCAGTTCAGCCACTGTATCGCCGCGCTGAACCCGCTCGCTGTGCCAGTAGCTGGATACGGTGATCGTATCGCTGGCGCTGGGCAAGTCGATGTCTTCTATTGTTACCTGCGCTGATGGCAAACCGAGATCACTTTGCGGTACCAGACCGAAAGCGGTGAGCACACCCAGCAACGGCAGGGTCGACAGGGTGACGAACCAGCGCAACTTCTTTTTGCGTTCTTGGCTGAGTGGGTTTTGGGTTAACATTCGTTTCTCCTTGAATTGCCTTGTTCCAGCAACATGTTGTTTTTTTGATCGAAGCGCATTTTACCAGAAACATGCAACACCCAATACCTGACAGATGTGTGGCAAAACAAGACCGATGAATGGTCGGTATGAATGACTGGGCAGCAACAAGGACGGAAAGCTGCTTTTCCCGCAATTGAACTGATAATGGTTATGACCGGAATGAAACACCCGAAAAAATCGCATGCAGATGCGCTGGCGCAAATACAGCGCGGGACGCACGAATTGCTGCTGGAAGACGAACTGAAACACAAGCTCTCGCTTGGCCGTCCGTTGCGTGTCAAGGCGGGTTTCGATCCGACCGCACCGGACCTGCATCTGGGCCATACCGTGCTGCTCAACAAGATGCGCCAGTTGCAGGAACTCGGTCACCATGGGCTGTTTCTGATCGGCGACTTCACCGGCATGATAGGTGACCCGAGCGGCAAAAATACCACCCGTCCGCCGTTGTCGCGCGAACAAGTGCTGGAAAACGCCCAGTCCTACCGCGACCAGGTGTTCAAGGTGCTCGACCAGGACAAGACCGAGATCGTGTTCAACTCTGCCTGGATGGACAAATTCAGCGCGGTCGATCTGATCCGCCTTGCGGCAACTCACACCGTGGCCCAGATGCTCGAGCGTGACGATTTTTCCAAACGTTACAAGGGCAGCCAGCCGATCGCCATCCACGAATTCATCTATCCGCTGGTGCAGGGCTATGACTCGGTCGCCCTCAAGGCGGACATCGAACTGGGCGGCACGGATCAGAAATTCAACCTGCTGATGGGGCGTGAGCTACAGAAGCATTACGGGCAACCGGCACAGTGCGTCATCACCATGCCGCTGCTGGAAGGTCTGGATGGCGTAAACAAGATGTCAAAATCGTTGGGCAATTACGTCGGCATCAATGAGAAACCACAGCAGATTTTCGGCAAGCTGATGTCGATTTCCGATGACCTGATGTGGCGCTATCTTGAGCTGCTCTCTTTTGAAAGCCTGAGCACAATCACCGGTTGGCGAGATGAGGTTGCCCAAGGACGAAATCCGCGTGACATAAAAGTGCTGCTGGCGCAGGAGATTGTCGCGCGCTTCCACTCCAACAAATCCGCCGTAGATGCGCTGGCAGAATTCGAGGCACGTTTCAAGCAAGGCGTGCTGCCGGATGACATGCCGGAAATCACCGTTGCCAGCTCGGATGGCCATATCGGCATCGCGCAAATGCTGAAGCAAGCCGGGCTGGTAGCCAGCACCTCCGAAGCGCTGCGCATGATAGCCCAGGGCGGCGTCAAGCTTGACAGTGAAAAGGTCAGCGAAAAAGCCCTGCAACTCAAGTCAGGCACGGTCGTTGTCGCGCAAGTCGGAAAGCGGAAATTTTCCAGAATAACAGTAGGTTAGAATATTGTTGTGGGGAGCAAGGCGTTTTGTTAGAATCACGCCCTCAATTTTTCAGTAGAAGGTAGTTTGTTCATGACAACTGTACGTGTAAAAGAAAACGAGCCTTTCGAAGTAGCGATGCGCCGTTTCAAGCGTTCCGTGGAAAAGACCGGTCTGCTGACCGATTTGCGTGCCCGCGAGTTTTACGAAAAACCTACCGCAGAACGCAAGCGCAAGCTGGCTGCCGCTGTGAAGCGCCACTATAAGCGCCTGATGAGCCAGGTTCTCCCTCCCAAGCTCTACTAAAAGCTGCTGCACTCGCTACGTTTTTCAATGAATATTGATTATCCGCGGCTGACTTCGGGTATGCGGACGGTTTCAATATGAGCCTCAAGCAGAAAATCACTGAAGATATGAAAGCGGCGATGCGTGCCAAGGAAACGGCGCGCTTGGGGGCGATTCGGCTATTGCTTGCCGCGATGAAGCAGCGTGAAGTCGATGATCGCATCGAACTGTCGGACGCGGACGTGATTGCCATCATCGAAAAAATGAACAAACAGCGGCGCGATTCCATCAGTCAATTCGAAGCGGCCGGCCGCCAGGATTTGGCTGATATCGAAAAATTTGAAATGAGTGTGCTTGCAGCTTACTTGCCGCAACAGCTCAGCGAAAACGAAATATCAAAAGCGGTTGCCGAAGCGATTGCCGCGACTGGTGCTGCCGGCCCTCAAGACATGGGTAAGATTATGGGGATGCTGAAACCCAAGCTGGCCGGTCGAGCTGACATGGGTAAAGTCTCGGCTTTGATTAAAGCGCAACTCTCGAAGTGAACGGTTTATAACCCTATTCGGGTGATACCCCGTTAACCATTCCCCGGCATGTAGCAGGGCGCAATGAAAAGGCGGTGCTGGCTTGATTCCAAAAAGTTTCATACAGGACCTGCTCAATCGTCTCGATATCGTGGACGTTGTCGAACGCTACGTCCCGTTAAAAAAAACTGGTGCGAATTTTGTTGCCTGCTGCCCGTTCCACAGCGAAAAATCCCCCTCGTTCACCGTCAGCCAGTCCAAACAGTTCTATCATTGCTTCGGTTGCGGGGCACATGGCACAGCGATCGGATTTGTGATGGAGCATACCGGCCTGGGCTTTGTCGATGCGATCGAGGAATTGGCTCGTGGCGCTGGACTTGAGGTTCCACACGAACGATCTTCCGCAGGCGAGATCCATCATAAGATCGCTCCGGATTTGTATGAGGTGATGCAGACTGCCACGCGCTATTACCGTGAACAACTCAAATTATCTCAACGCGCGATTGATTATCTCAAGCAGCGCGGACTGAGCGGCGAGATCGCCGCGAGATTCGGCATCGGCTACGCGCCGGACGGCTGGCAGAATCTCGCTTCCGCATTTCAAAATTACCAGGATGCTGCGCTGAGCGAAACAGGCTTGGTTATCAGTTCCGAAGAAGGAAAACGCTACGATAGATTCCGCGATCGCATCATGTTCCCGATTGTCAATTTGCGCGGCCAGATAATCGGTTTTGGCGGGCGCGTGCTGGATAAGGGTGATCCAAAGTACTTGAATTCGCCGGAAACACCGCTATTCGAAAAAGGCCGTGAATTGTATGGTCTGTTCCAGGCGCAAAAAATCATCCGGGAGGTGAAGCAAGTATTGGTGGTGGAAGGCTACATGGATGTGGTGGCGCTGGCGCAACACGGTGTTGAATATGCAGTGGCGACACTGGGTACTGCGACCACTTCTTACCACGTGCAGAAACTGCTGCGTCTTACCGAGCACATCGTGTTCTGTTTTGATGGTGACAAGGCAGGACAGCGCGCAGCCTGGCGGGCGCTGGAAAACGCACTGCCATATTTGCAGGACGGCAAACGCATCAGCTTTATGTTCCTGCCGGTGGAGCATGATCCTGACAGTTTCATCCGTGAATTCGGCAAGGCCGATTTCGAGCAACTCGCCCAGGATGCATTGCCCTTGTCCACTTATCTGTTGCGTGAAGCCTGCGCGGGCTTGGACCTGCGCAGCCAGGAGGGGCGAAATCAACTGCTGCAGCGCGCCAAACCGTTGGTGACTGCGATCATTGCGCCAACCACAGCGTTACTGCTGCGCAAGGAAGTCGCGGCACTTTCCGGAGTCAGCCAAGCGGAACTTGAGGCGCTGTATGAAATCAAATCGGTCGTACGCGCGGCAAGTCAGAGCTTCCAGAAAGCCGGTCGTTCAACACCTTCATCGCATAGATTATTGCTTCAGTGCCTGCTTGCCCAACCCGAGCTGGGTGCGCAAATTTTAGTGGAATGGCAGGGTGAAACTCCAGCAGGGGGTACACCGGTGGGTACTTCGCTGCTACGCATCGACCCTTCCGCAGGCGCGGAAGCCGAGGCAGTTGCCGCTGTATTGCTGGTCTTGCGCGAAGCAGATTTTGCATTGAACAGCCCCGTCCTGATGCAGATGTTTCAGGGTACAGTACATGGAAAAACGCTGGCAGCAGCAGAAGCCGATATGTTGAATTGGGGCGAGAACTTTGACGTGGTAGCCGAATTTGCCGGATTGATGAGCAAATTTGACCAAGGTCAGCGTCGCCTGCAATTTCAAGCACTCCAGTTGAAATTGGCTCAAGGAGGTTTGTCCAGCATGACCGACTCGGAGCGCGAAAAGTACAGGAATTTGCTGCAACGCGGCTAACCAGCCCTCGTGTGTTGTTGGGGCTTTGGCTCCCTATCAACCACGGCGTACTCCTTGCAGGTGTACCTAGTCGATTGGCTGTAAAGCTAAGCTGCTAACGAGATAAGGAAAATTAAGGCGGAATCGGGTATAATCCGCCGCTTTTCGGCGGCCAGATACGTTTGGCGCCTTACGCAATTGGGAATCTGAAAATGGCAAAGCCTAAAGAGAAGAAAAAAGTTAGCAAGAAACAAGCAGATGTCGTCGAGCAGCCGGTTGTTGACCAGCAACAGGATATCGAGGCTCGGCGCACGCGCCTGAAAGCCCTGATCGTTCTGGGCAAGGAACGCGGCTATTTGACCTATGCGGAAATCAATGACCATTTGCCGGATATGCTCGAAGTCGAGCAGATCGAAGGCGTGGTCAGCATGATCAACGAGATGGGTGTTTCGGTGTGCGACGTGGCTCCTGATGCCGAAACGCTGATCATGACTGATGCTGCACCAGCGGCAGCGGATGAAGACGCGGTGGAGGAAGCAGAAGCCGCGCTATCTACTGTGGACTCGGAATTTGGCCGCACTACTGATCCAGTACGCATGTACATGCGCGAAATGGGCACGGTCGAGTTGCTTACCCGCGAAAAAGAAATCGAGATCGCCAAGCGTATCGAAGAAGGCCTGAAGCATATGATTCAGGCGATTTCCATGTGTCCGGCGACGATAGCCGAGATCCTTGCGCTGGTCGAAAAGATCAGGATCGATCAGATGCGCATCGACGAGCTGATCGACGGCTTTGTGGATGTCGAAGATGAGGCCGGAATCGGTCCTGGGAGTGAAGAAGAAGCGGAGCAACTCGATGAAGAAGCATCCGATGAAGAAGAGGACGAGGAAGCCGCAGCCGCCGCAGCTGCGGCTGTCGCAGCTGCAAATCTTGCACTGCTGAAAGCCAGCGCGCTGGAGCGCTTTGACGTGATTGCCGGTTTGTTCGCCAAAATCGGCAAGGCTTACGAGAAATATGGCTATCGCAGCAAACAGTACGACAAGCTTCAGTCGGGCATCTCCGACGAGTTGATGAAATTCCGCTTCTCCGCAAAGCAGGTGGATGCATTGTGCGACACGATGCGCGGCCTGGTCGAGGAGGTTCGGCGCAGCGAACGCAATATTCAGGAAATGTGCGTCACCAAGGGCAAGATGCCGCGTCCTTACTTCATCAAGTCTTTCCCCGACAATGAAGGCAAATTGCAATGGGTGGTAAATGAGTTGAAGTCAAAAAAGCCATACTCTGAAACGTTGGGACGGTACCAGCACGCCATCGTGGAACAGCAGCAGCGTCTGCTGGATCTGCAGCAGCGCGTTGGAATTCCGATTCGCGACCTGAAAGAGATCAACCGGCAGATGACCAACGGCGAGGCCAAGGCACGCCGCGCCAAGCGTGACATGATCGAGGCTAATCTGAGGCTGGTGATATCCATCGCCAAGAAATATACCAACCGCGGATTGCAATTCCTCGATCTGATCCAGGAGGGCAACATCGGACTGATGAAAGCGGTGGACAAGTTCGAATACCGTCGCGGCTACAAATTCTCGACCTATGCGACATGGTGGATACGCCAGGCAATCACCCGTTCGATTGCCGACCAGGCGCGCACCATCCGTATTCCTGTGCACATGATCGAGACCATCAACAAGATGAACCGCATCTCGCGGCAGATCATGCAAGAAACAGGCATGGAGCCGGATGTCGCAACACTGGTGGCCAAGATGGAGATGCCGGAAGACAAGATCCGCAAGATATTCAAGATCGCAAAAGAACCTATCTCCATGGAAACTCCGGTGGGCGACGACGATGATTCCCACCTCGGAGATTTCATCGAAGACGCTCATACCACCGTGCCGATCGATGCGGCAATCTACGAGAGCCTGCGCGGTGCTACTTCCGACATTCTGGACAGTTTGACACAGCGCGAGGCCAAGGTATTGCGGATGCGCTTCGGCATCGAAATGAATACTGACCACACGCTGGAAGAAGTCGGAAAGCAATTTGATGTCACGCGCGAACGTATCCGTCAGATCGAGGCCAAGGCGCTACGCAAGTTGCGTCACCCGTCGCGTTCAGAGAGACTCAAGAGCTTCCTCGATAGCGAAGACTAACCTAGCGAAGGTTTTGTTGTTCGGGTCTGTAGCTCAGTTGGTCAGAGCAGAGGACTCATAATCCTTTGGTCGAAGGTTCAAGTCCTTCCAGACCCACCACTTTGAGGGATTAGCCATGTGCTAATCCCCTTTTTTTTGGGAGACCATGAAACCGTGTTATCTGCGAACGCGTTGCGGCGCAAGGCCCGTCTTGATTCTCTTTCCGAGATTGAGTTTCCCGCGGATCTGCCGGTGGTGGGCAAATACGAGGATCTGGCGCGATCGATCGGCGAACATCAGGTGGTGATCGTTTGCGGCGAGACCGGCTCGGGCAAAACCACACAGTTGCCGAAGATCTGTTTGAAGCTGAGACGCGGCGTGCAGGGCGTCATCGGACACACCCAGCCGCGCCGCGTGGCGGCGCGCACGGTGGCAGCACGCATCGCGTTCGAACTGAAGACCGAGCTCGGCGGCGCGGTCGGTTATAAGGTGCGCTTCCACGATAAGGTGTCGCCCGATACCAGCGTCAAACTGATGACCGACGGTATCTTGCTTGCGGAGATACACAGCGATTCGCTGCTGAAGAATTACGATACGTTGATCATTGACGAGGCACACGAGCGCAGCCTGAATATCGATTTCCTGCTCGGTTACCTCAAGCAGTTGTTGCCGCGCCGACCCGACCTCAAACTCATCATCACCTCCGCGACACTGGATGCCGATCGTTTTGCCAAACATTTCGGTGCGCAGATCGTTGAAGTGTCCGGGCGCGGCTACCCGGTCGAGATCCGCTATCGCCCATTGGAGGTGAGCGAGGAAGGCGAGACACAAGATATTCCTCAGGCAGTGAGTTCCGCATTGGATGAGTTGGCCGCAGGCGGCCTGCGCGGCGATGTGCTGGTGTTCCTGCCCGGCGAGCGCGAGATACGCGACACGGCGGAAGCGCTGCGCAAGCATCATCCTAAAGGGATCGAAATATTGCCGCTGTTCTCGCGCTTGTCGGCGGCCGAACAGGACCGGGTGTTCAAGACCGGCGGACAGCGGCGCGTGGTGCTGGCGACCAATGTCGCTGAGACTTCACTGACCGTGCCCAATATCGGCTATGTGATCGACTGCGGGCTGGCGCGGGTGAATCGCTACAGCATCCGCCAGAAGGTTGAGCAGTTGCACATCGAGAAGATTTCGCGCGCGGCCGCGAACCAGCGCGCCGGGCGTTGCGGGCGCGTGATGAGCGGTGTGTGCATACGCCTGTACGACGAAGCGGACTTTCTGCAGCGCCCTGAATATACCGATCCAGAAATCTTCCGCGTCTCGCTGGCGACCGTGATCCTGCGCATGAGCGCGCTCGAACTCGGTGATGTACAGGAATTCCCGTTCATCGAGCCGCCCACGCCGCGCATGATCGCGGACGGCTACCAGTTGCTCGGAGAATTGGGCGCGATAGACGAAGCGCGGCAACTTACCAAGCTCGGACATGACCTGACCAAGCTGCCGCTGGACCCGAAGATCGCGCGCCTGCTGCTGGCGGGGCGACAATATCACTGCTTGAGCGAGATACTAATCATCGCCAGCGCGCTGTCGGTGCAGGACCCGCGAGAGCGGCCACTGGAACGGCAAGAGGCGGCAGATGCAGCGCACAAACGTTTTGCCGATGAGCGTTCTGATTTTCTGACATATCTGAAAGTCTGGGCATGGTTCGAGCAGGCGGTGGCGCACAAGAAATCCAATCGGCTGCTGGCGGAAGAATGCCGCAAGAATTTCCTGTCACCGCTGCGGCTGCGCGAGTGGCGCGAGCTTCACCAGCAGTTGCATGCTCAGGTTGCCGAGATGGGCATGCGTGAAAACGTACAGCCTGCGACCTACGAGCAGATACACAAAGCCCTGTTGTGCGGCCTGCTCGGCAACATCGGCATGAAGAGCGTGGAGAGCAACGAGTACCTCGGAGCACGCGGCATCAAGTTCTTTATTGTGCCGAATTCGGTCCTGGCGAAAAAGGGCACGAAGTGGGTGGTGGCAGGCGAGCTTGTTGAAACTCACCGTTTGTATGCGCGACTCGTGGCGCGCATTGAACCAGAGTGGTTGGATGAAACCGGCGCTCACCTGATCAAGCGGCATTATTACGATCCGCATTGGGAAAAGAAGGCCGCGCAGGTCGCGGCCTGGGAGCGCAGTACGCTATACGGACTGATCATCAATCCGAAGAAGCGCGTGCATTACGGGCCGATGAACCCCGCCGAGGCGCGGGAGGTGTTCATCCGTCAGGCGCTGGTCGGCGGCGAGTTCGAAACGCGCGCACCGTTCTTCGCGCACAACCGGAAACTGATCGCCGACATCGAAGCGCTGGAGCACAAGGCACGCCGTCCCGATGTGCTGGTGGACGACGAGCTGATCTTCGCGTTCTATGACAGCCAGATTCCAGCAGCGATCCATAACGGCGCGGCTTTCGAGCAGTGGCGCAA
>JBARHM010000256.1:0-2841 GCA_049799235.1 Gallionella sp. | reverse complement strand
CGCCTGTGATTTTCTGATGCTGGCACTGCGCAAGGAAGAGCCGGACACACTGTTTTTCAGCCGCCGCTTGTGCATGGAAGGTGACACCGAGTTGGGCCTGCTGGTGAAAAATACTCTGGATACACTCGAGCTACCGCCTTTCGATTTAAGGTCGTTGTCCCCCCCCAAGATTCTTGCTGAAATAAAGAAGCGGTTGCTGGCCTGAGAAAAACATGCCATGGGCTGAAAAAAATCGATATCCCGGAATACTTGACGCATTTGCGTCTAAAAATGCAAAGCAATGGCTTGCCATATTTGCAATCGCAGCCCTGATGATCGCGGCATATTTCTACAAAGACCATGTGACGATCCTTCCTGATGGCAATGCCGAAAACACAATAATAGCCCGTTCAAATCTCGAGCCGATCATAGCCCCAGACAAGACCTCGTCGCTGCCTGCAAAGAAGCTTTGGGTATGCCCCATGCATCCACAGATCATCCAGGATCATCCGGGTGTATGTCCGATTTGCGGCATGGACCTGGTGGAAACGGAGCAGCCGGATGCGCACCAGCATGGCCACGGCGTACTCATCGACACTGCCACACAGCAAAGACTCGGTGTGCGCATGGCTGCTGCCAAATTGCAAACGCTGAGCCAGGACATCCACGCTTACGGCAATGTGGCCGCAGATGAAAGCCTGGTTTTCAACATTAGCGCAAAAGTGGAGGGAGTAATCAGAAAGCTCCATATCAATTCGGTTGGCCAGCAAGTCGCGGCAGGGCAAGTGCTGTATGAAATATATTCCCCGGAATTGCTCAAGTCCCAGGAAGAGTACATCGACCTGCTGGAGGAAAAAGATATTCTTGTCGCGCCAATGGAAGATGAGAAGGCCCATGCAAGTGGCAGGTCAACAATGACTGAGGATGACATGATGGCGTTGAAGATGAATGCAACCAAGCGCGTTCTTGCCCGCGACAGTCTTCTCTATGCAGACGTCGGTAATGAACTGATAGACGAGTTAAAAAAAAACTACAAGTCTAAGGATACGGTTGAGATACGTGCACGCCAATTCGGCCTTGTCACCAGCATCGAAGTTCATGAAGGCAGCACTGTCAAACCAATGGACAAACTATTTTCCTTCGTTAACTTGTCGCGGGTATGGGTCGAGGTACCGCTTTACCCGGATCAACTGGCTTGGGTGAAAGAGGGGGATGAAGCAACCATACGGCTGCCGCAGTCGGATATGCGAGAAATCAAAGCGCGCCTGAAGTTTATCGCCCCCACAGTTGATAGCACGACGCGCACCGTTCAGGCGCGGCTGAGCGTCAGCAATCCCAAAAACTTGCTGCACATAGGCTCGTTTCTTGAAGTCATCATTCACGCCAAGCCGCACAAGGCGCTTGTCGTGCCCCGCTCCGCGGTAATGCGCACCGGCAAGGGTGACCTGGTGATACTGGCAGAAGGAAGCGGATATTTCACGCCGGTAAAAGTGGAAACCGGGATCGAAACTGCCGATACCATCGAGATCACTTCCGGTTTGCAAGCGGGCGATCAAGTTGCGGTGAACGGGCAATTTCTGTTGGATGCCGCGGCGTCAATGAGCGATGCGACGCAGCGTCTGCATAACAACCGTGATGCGAACGAACACTAGACGCGTAGGATTTTTCCGGCTACGGGAACAACTTCCAATCGCCCCTGACCCAAGTTTTTTTCGGACACTGGCATGATTACTCGCATCATCAAGTGGTCACTCAGGAACCGCATGGTGGTATTGCTGGGTGCAGCCTTGCTGTCCGGATGGGGAATCTATTCCTCCCGCCATATAGCATTGGATGCCGTTCCAGATCTTTCCGATCTGCAGGTTATCATCAAAACCGCTTATCCGGGCCAGCCTCCGCAGGTAGTGGAAGATCAAGTCACATTCCCGATCACTTCCGAGTTGCTGTCGGTACCGGGTTCGACTGCAGTGCGCGGTTTTTCGATGTTCGGCGAATCCTATGTGTACGTGATTTTTGAAGATGGCACCGATCCATATTGGGCGCGCTCGCGTGTGCTGGAGTATTTGAGTCAGATCGAAGATCGCCTGCCGGAAGACATCATCCCCACGCTGGGACCGGACGCTTCAGGCGTTGGATGGGTGTTCGAATACGCCCTTGTAGACCGCCATCACCGTTACGATGCCGATGAATTACGCGCGGTGCAGGATTCTTTCCTCAAATACGAACTGCAAAGCCTGCACGGCGTGGCCGAAGTCGCCAGCGTCGGCGGAATGGTGAGGCAATTCCAGGTCGAAGTGAATCCCAACCGGTTGGCGGCATACAACTTGAGCATGGAACGTGTCGAACAAGCGATCCGTGACAGCAATATGACGGGTGGTGGGTCGGTGATGGAAATGGGGCGTGCCGAATATGTCGTACGCGCACAAAATTATTTGAAGAATCTGGACGACTTCCGGCACATTCCACTCGGGGTCAACCCGCAAGGCGTGCCAATCCGCCTCGAAGACGTGGCGCAACTACAGATCGGTCATGAATTGCGCCGTGGCGTAACCGATCTGGATGGGCAAGGCGAAGTGACCGGCGGCATCGTAATCATGCGTTACGGCGAGAACGCACTCGCTACCATAAAACGCGTAAAGGCACGTTTGAATGAACTCCAAAGCGGACTGCCTCCCGGCATCGAACTGGTCGTCACTTATGACCGCTCCGGCGTGATCATCCGCGCCTTCAAGACATTAAGCGAGAAACTGTTCGAGGAATCGCTCGTCGTCGCCCTGGTATGCCTCGCCTTTCTATTTCACTTGCGCTCCTCGTTGGTTGCGGTAGTAACGCTGCCTATCGGCATACTGGCCTCTTTCATCG
>JBARHM010000255.1:0-7473 GCA_049799235.1 Gallionella sp. | reverse complement strand
ATCGAACGCACCGGCGCACAGAACGGCGACATCATCTTCTTCGGCGCGGACAAGGAAAAGATCGTCAACGATGCACTCGGCGCGCTGCGCACCAAGATCGGCCACGACAAGGGTTACACCAACGGCAAAGCGTGGGAACCCCTGTGGGTGGTGGATTTTCCGATGTTCGAATACGACGAGGAAGCCAAGCGCTGGAATGCCTGCCATCACCCCTTCACCGCACCGAAGGACGAACATCTTGCGATGCTGGAAAGCGATCCTGGGCGTTGCCTGGCCAAGGCTTACGACCTCGCGTTAAATGGTTCCGAGATTGGCGGCGGTTCGGTGCGTATCCATCAGGAAACGGTGCAATCGCAAGTATTCCGTGCGCTCAACATCGGCGCGGAAGAAGCGCGGCTCAAGTTCGGCTTCCTGCTCGACGCACTGCAATACGGCGCGCCTCCGCACGGCGGACTGGCGTTCGGACTGGACCGCATCGTCACGATGATGACCGGCGCCGAATCGATCCGTGACGTGATCGCCTTCCCCAAGACGCAGCGTGCGCAATGCCTGCTGACACAAGCGCCGAGTCCTGTGGATGAAAGACAGTTGCGCGATCTGCATATCCGTCTGCGACAGCAGACGCAGACTACTGCGGAAATATCCCAGGGCTAAACGATGTTGCGCCTGCGTCTCTGCCTGCTGGTGACGTTGCTGTGGTTGCCGCAGGCTCAGGCTGCCGATCGACCGGGGCGGACCGAAGCGGCCGGGCAAGATGTCTTGCCGGTCATTTCTGTAGCCGAACTGCCCGCCGAGGCACGTAACACGTTACGTGCCATCAAACAGGGCGGACCGTTCGCTTATGAACGCGACGGCGTGGTATTCAAGAACTACGAACGGATGTTGCCGAAAAAACCGAGCGGCTATTATCATGAATACACCATCAAAACGCCTGGTGTGCGTAATCGCGGTACGCGCCGCATTATCAGCGGCGGGACCGATGAATATTATTTCACCGCAGATCATTATCAAACCTTCAAACGCATTCGAGAGTAGCCATGAACGTTCTGGCACATCAACTGGGCAACTTGGCAGCGGCGGGCAGTTATACACTGCGATGCGGCGTGAACGAGTTGCGCAATGCGATCAGCGAAGCCGGCTTCGCTTGGTTCGATGCCGACCTGAAGGGCATCAAAGGGAAACAGAATCTGCTCGATGCCTTGGCGAGCGCAGTCGGCTTTCCGCCCGGTTTCGGCGCAAATTGGGATGCATTGGCCGATGCGCTGTGTGACCTGTCATGGCAACAGTCAGCAGGGTATGTGCTGCTGATGCGCAATGCCAGCGACACACTTGGTCTTTCCGCCAACGACAGAGAAATCGCAGAGGAAATCTTCTCTGATACCGTAGTTTACTGGCGGCAACGCAACAAGCCGTTCTGGATATTCTTTGCCTAGATGAAAAGCTACAAACAACCGATATCCGTGCTGGTGGTAATCTACACTCCAGACCACCTTTCGGTTGAGATGGAGAAGGGACTTACAGACAAGTTAAGTCCAGACCTCAAGGTACTGCTGCTGGAACGCGCGGATCATCCCGGTTATTGGCAGTCCGTGACGGGCAGCTGCGAGCAGGGAGAAACGCTTGTCGAGACAGCATTACGCGAGGTTCGGGAAGAGACCGGACTGGATGCTTCGCATTACCGGTTGACCGACTGGCACACGCAAAGTGTCTATGAGATTTATCCGCACTGGCGATTCCGCTATCCGCCTGATATCACCCATAACACCGAGCACGTGTTCGGACTGGAACTCCCCGAGGTTGTCCCCATCCAACTTGCTGCTCGCGAACACTTGAATTATCAGTGGCTGGCATGGCAGGATGCTGCCGAGGCAGTCTTTTCTTCCAGTAATAGGGAGGCGATTCTGCAGTTGCCGGAACACTTATGTTTCAGCGCGGAGAATGAGAAATGACCAGATCAACAATCTATATCAGGACCGATCAGGGCAACGCACTGCTTCGTGATCCATACGGGAACATCAGCGGCGATGCAAGGCGTTTGTTGGAGCTGATTGACGGCGGCACGAGCGTCGATGCGATAAACGACAAGGTCCCACCCAGTGTGCAGATCCAGTTGGACGAAATCTTTGCACAGTTGTTATCCGAGCATGTCATCGAAGAAAAAGCTGTAACCGATAGCGGCGTCGCTGCAGAAAGATTCGGGTATGCAGGCCAGGAAAAGTATCAGAAGACCATACCGGTACGCCCACGATCCAAAGAGGTCAGGACAGAGTCGAATGAAGTTGGGGCTGAGAGCAAACGGGGTATCGAGCTTGAACATGAGCTGGCGGAGGTCCGTTCGCAACTGGCGGCGACAAAGGCGCGACAAATTGAGGTCGAGGCTGTTTGTCGCAGGCTGGAACAGCAAGTTGCTGCATTTGAACAGGAAAAGCAACGCAAATCGGATGAAAATATGCAGCAACCTGCTGTGAAAGCAGTAGGCGAAGTTGGATTGCACGATGCGCTCGAGAACCTCAACCAATTGAATCAGGCACTGCTTGACCAACAAAAGATACTTGATGGCACGCTCAAGTTGCGCAACTTCCAAATGCAACTGGCTGGCGAGCATCATCAAATGAACAGTGATGTCAGTGAAGAAAATGTACCGCAATCGAATCCGAATTACAAAAAACTGCGGGGACTGGAGTTCTTCAAGGGCTTCGCGAACGCCGAACTTCTTCACTTCTTGGATTTTGCGAAATGGAAGAGCGTGCAGGCAGGTGATACGATTTTAAATGAAGGTGAATTGGGCATGCCTTTCTTCATAATCGTTTCGGGCACGGTAAGGGTAGTCAAAAAAGAGCAGGTGCTGGCCTCCCTGGGTTGGGGTGAGTTTTTTGGCGAGTTCGCACATTTGTCAGAGTACGAACCCCTTCGTACTGCTCATGTGGTGGCCGCAACCGATTGTGAATTGTTGGTGGTTGAACCTATGGATATTGAGTTTTCCTCGGTACATATGCGCCTGCATGTGGTTGAGGCGTTATTGCGCGGGCAGGTCAAAAGAGCATTGCTTACCAGCAAGCATATCGACAATTTGTTGAATCACATGGATATCCCTTCAGGCAATGAGCCGCGCTAGCGCCATTCAAGTCTCATTTGATCACCCGGGCTGTCCGACGGAGGTGGCATGGGCGAAGGTTCCGCGCGAGCCGGATTTGCCGGAAAAAGTAGATCTGATCGCGCGCATCAAGCGCATGTTGATAGAGCAGGATGCGGTGCTGGTGGCGCATTATTATGTGCATCCGGACTTGCAGGATCTGGCGGAAGCAACCGGCGGTATCGTTTCAGATTCGCTGGACATGGCGAACTTTGGCCACAAGCATCCTGCTACAACCATCGTTGTGGCAGGTGTACGTTTCATGGGCGAGACCGCGAAGATACTCAATCCGGAAAAACGTGTGCTGATGCCGGATCTGGACGCGAACTGTTCGCTGGATCTGGGTTGCCCTGCAGACGAGTTCACCGCGTTTTGCGATGCCCATCCCGATCACACCGTGGTGGTATACGCCAATACCAGCGCTGCGGTCAAGGCACGTGCCGACTGGATGGTGACCAGTTCGATCGCGCTGCCTATAGTCAGGCATCTGAAGGAGCAAGGCAAGAAAATACTATGGGCGCCTGATCGCCATCTTGGAAATTACATCCAGCAGCAAACCGGCGCGGAGATCCTGATGTGGCAAGGTTCCTGCATGGTGCATGACGAGTTCAAGGCAAGAGAATTGCAAACCCTCAAGGCACAGCACCCCAGGGCCAAAGTACTGGTGCATCCTGAATCCCCAGCGGCAGTGATAGCTCTGGCCGACGTAGTGGGTTCCACCACACAACTCATCAAGGCATCGCAGCAGCTGTCGGCGGACGAATTCATTGTCGCCACCGATAATGGCATTTTACACAGGATGCGCACCCTGTCACCGAACAAGATATTTCTCGAAGCCCCCACTGCAGGCAGCGGCGCGACCTGCAAGAGTTGCGCGCATTGCCCGTGGATGGCAATGAACGGACTGTTTAACCTGGCTGAAGTTCTGGAAAGCGGCAAGAATGAAATTCACATTGATCCAGCTATAGCAAAACGTGCCGTGTTGCCGATACAGCGCATGCTTGACTTCGCCAGGCAGATCAATCTGCCGACACGCGGCATCGGCAATGCATGATAGAGGTGGGCGATGAACACTCTATCCATCGCGACATACAACATACACAAAGGCTTCTCCCATTTCAACCGCCGTGTGGTGTTGCACGAGCTACGCGACCGGTTGCGCGAACTGAATGCCGATATCGTGTTCCTGCAGGAAGCCCAGGGCGAGCATACACGCCATTCTGAGCGCTTTCACAACTATCCGTGCGGCGCACAGCACGAATTTATCGCGGAGGATGTCTGGCCGCATTGCGCCTACGGCAAGAACTCGGTGTATGAGGCCGGGCATCACGGAAACGCGATATTGAGCCGCTTCCCGATTCTGCAATCCTTGAACAAGGATGTTTCCGCACATCGTTTTGAAAGCCGCGGACTATTGCATTGCGAAATCGACTTGTCGGGCATAGGGCGAGTGCATTGTTTGTGTGTTCACTTTGGCCTGTTCGCCAAAGGCAGGCGTGAACAGACACGCATGCTGATCGAGTATGTCAGGAACAGTATCCCTGAAAGCATGCCACTGATCATTGCAGGTGATTTCAATGATTGGCGCAATCAGATGAGCCGTACTCTGGAAAGTGAGCTGGATGTGCATGATGTTTTCCATCTTCATGGCGGGAGTCCTGCGCGCAGTTTTCCAGCAGGCCTGCCGATGTTTCGCCTGGATCGCATTTACGTTCGTGGATTCAGCGTCTTGAATAGCGATATACATGTGGGTGGAGAATGGCAACGTCTGTCAGATCATGCCGCTCTTTCGACCAGGCTGAAGTGGCATGGCCCGGCTCAAACTGTATGAATGTCTCCCATCAGATCTCCGGGAATCAGCTTGTTTTGTTGCAAAGTGGAACGGAGTTTTTCCCTCAGCTATGTGCAGATATAGATGCGACACACCGTTCGATCTACCTGGAAACCTACATATTTGCAGCCGACCAAACCGGACGTATGGTCGCAGATGCATTGCAGCGCGCGGCTGCGCGCGGCGTGAAGGTCAGGCTGCTGTTGGATGGATTTGGCTCGGCTGGACTGCCGCAGCAGTGGGTGGATGATTTGCGCGAGGCAAATGTTGAGGTGCGATGGTTCCGGCGGGAAATCTCACCATTCACTTTGCGCCGGAACAGGCACCGCAGGCTGCATCGCATGCATCGCAAGATGGCGGTCATGGATGGCGAAGTGGCCTTTGTCGGAGGAATCAACATCATAAACGATATTCCAGCGCATACTAATCTGTCCGAGCCTCAGCTGGATTACGCGGTGCGCGTAAAGGGTCCGGTCGCCGGCGAAATTCGTTCGGCGACGCGCCATTTGTGGAGCGTAGTGTCGTGGGCCAACCTGAGCCGGCGCGGGAAAAAAATCAAATGGCTAGTCACCGGTGCCAAAAGGCCATCAACTTCGCAAGAAATCAATTTTATTCTGCGCGATAACGTGCGCCATCGCCGCGATATTGAACGGGAATACCTGAATGTCATGGAAGGAGCGCAGGGCGAGATCATCATCGCCAACGCTTACTTTCTTCCCGGAAGGAGTTTTCGCCAGGCTTTGATTCTGGCAGCCAGGAGAAGGGTTCGTGTTATGTTGCTGTTGCAAGGTCGGGTTGAATACTGGATCCAGCATTACGCAACGCATGCTCTTTATGACGAATTGCTGGGAGCAGGTGTAGAGATATACGAGTATCAAGCCAGCTACCTGCATGCCAAGGTTGCAGTGGTCGACGGATTATGGGCAACCGTGGGCTCTTCCAATATCGATCCCTTCAGTTTGCTGCTGGCGCGCGAAGCCAATCTTGCAGTGCGGCACGCTGGCTTTGCCGGGGAGCTGCGCGCGAGCTTGCTTGCGGCAATTGCCCAGGATGCGGTTCGTGTAGGGAATGGGTATGACCTTACGCGCAACTGGCTGGATCGTCTGGTTGCGCGCATTAGTTATGTGATGGTGCGCCTGTTGGTCGGATTGCTCGGCTATGGAAATGCAATCTGATTTGCACGCTCAACTTTCCCGAACAGGACATTGCCAATCTATTGGCAAGATGTTGATTGAAACAGGTGATGAGCGATGAAAAGAATAATGGGCTATGCAGCCAGGATAACTCTGGGCAGACTTTTGATATCGCTGGCTGTTTTATCGCTGACGGCCGCGTTCATTATCGTTTTACTGATGTCCTCGATAGTGCGTGACCGTGCCGTTCTTGAGCTGTCGCACCAGGATGCGCAGCAAACTTCCCGGCTGATATTCCTGACCCTGTATTCGGGGATGCGCAAGGGTCTGACCAAGCGGGAGATAGTCGAGACCATACAGGATCTGAATAAGAGCTTTCCGGATCTGAAGATAAGTGTTTACCGTGGAGAAGTTGTAGCGCGCCAGTTCGGAGCGAAGGCGGGTGAACAGACCGCGATAGAAAAAGATGGCGCGTTGCGCCATGCCATGGACAGCGGCCACGATACACTGATCATTGGGGAAAATGACTCCACCCGATACCTCTATCCGGTGCTGGCGAAACAGGAGTGCCTGAAATGTCACTCCCAGTCGCATATAGGCGCGGTGCACGGGGTGATCGAGATCAGCTATCCGGTCAAATACCTGAAGACATCTTTCGGCACGGTCATTGATACCGTCGTTATGTATATGTTGGCCGCCATGGGCGCGGTTTTCATCATCCTTTATTTTCAAATGCGTTATCTGGTTGCATTACCGATAGCCAATCTGGCCAAAGTGATGCGCAACGTGACCGAAGATATGAATTTCAGCCACCGGGTCGGCAGTTCAACCTGGTCGCTCGAACTAAGGCAGCTGACCGAGTATTTCAACCGTTTGCTGGCGACCATACAGGATTACAGCGCCAGGCTGGAAGAGTTGTCGACCCGCGACCCGCTTACAGGCTTGTACAATCGCCGCAAGTTTCACGAATTCATGCACAATGAAATCATCCGCACGACACGCCATGAAAGAGGGTTTTCGGTGATCATGGTCGATCTGGATGATTTCAAATATATCAACGACACATTTGGTCACCCGACCGGCGACATGGTGCTGAAGGAAATCGCCGCGCTGCTTGAAGCCGAGTTGCGCCGTGTGGATGTGCTGGCGCGTTTGGGCGGTGACGAGTTTGCCATCATCCTCCCCGAGACGGAGGTGGCCAGGGGGCTGCAGGTAGCCAACAAGCTGCACCAGTCGCTTTCCGTAAAGATGTTCGAATTACCGGTTGGCAAGATCAAAATCACCGCCAGTTTCAGCATGGTGAGTTTCCCGGAAGACGGAAGGACAGAGGATCAAATATACGCGGCGATGGATGTGGTGTTGTACAAGGCGAAAGC
>JBARHM010000254.1:0-1732 GCA_049799235.1 Gallionella sp. | reverse complement strand
GCGTGGAAGTAGAAGTTGGGCAGTGACCGGTTGAGCAGCAGCTCGAGCCCCTTGAGGTGCAGTTCGCGGTCGCGCATCTTCACGGTGACGGGTTTTTCCTCGGTGCCGTCGATCTGGGCGGGCTTGACCGTATTGAGGAACGCGATTGTCTTCTCGATGCGTGCGACGAGCTCCGCGAGGCTCTTTTCGCTGTCCTCGTACTTCGGCGCTTCCAGACCGGAGAGCAGGGACGTGCAGTTCTTCGCGTGATCGCACATGGCCTGCACCTGACGCGCGAAGCTGAACATGTCGGGATAGAACCGGTAGTGGATCAGCGAGGCTTCGTCGTACTTCTTCTCGGCATAGTATGACTGCGCTTTCTTGAGGCAGCCTGCGAGGCCGTTCAGGTGCTTCACGAAGACGGGCACAGAAATCGGGTACATCGAAACAGACATTGGCGGTCCTTCCAGGGGTTGATTTGTCCGGGCTATTCTAGCCGGAATGCCCGGCCGCGTCTTCGCCTGCGCGGCGCTCCCGTTCCGCCCCTCGACGCATTACCCGTCACTTATCACGCTGTTCCAGCCGTCGGCGCTACAATGCGCCCTCGGCCGCGCCGCCATAGCGGACCACGATACGGAATCAAGAACATGGGGGAGGTGCGATGACCGACGCGGCACGGTTGTTCGACGAAAGGCGTCCGCTCGAGATCGCCGATCAGGGCTGCTCAGGTTTCGATGGGCATCGTGAGCCTGGCTTCCACCATGGCCCACGCGAAATCGGGAAGGGTGCGGATACTCGGGGTGAGCAGCAGCAAGCGGTCGCGCCTGGCGCCGGAAATCCCGACGATCTCCGAAACAGTGAAGGGCGTCGAGCTGGAAAGCTGGGTTGGACTTCTGGTGCCGGCCGGGACGGCCCAGCCCATTATCAAGGCAGTGAACGCAGCCGTGCTCAAGGCAGTTGCCATGCCGGAGGAGCAGCAGCGGCCGGTCGGCGAGGGTTACGACATCCGGGGCAGCACGCCGGAGGAGTTCGGCAAGCTGATCCAGTCCGATATTGCCACGTATTCAAGGGTTATCCGCGAGGCGAAAATCCGCATTGATTGAGCTTCCGCTGCCGGGTAGTGCACCCGGGTTCCTGTAGTGTGGACCGCGCGCCACCCGGCCGGGCGAGCCCGCTGTTCCCATCGGTGTAGAACGGCACTAGAATGGACTGGCGCCGCGCACAAACACTAAAACAATGCCTCTTGGGAAACGGCGCATGTCCTGTTTTGAGGAGGAGATCTGATGTCGCAAATGATCACCACGACGCTCACCGTCAACGGCCAGCGTCATTCCGTCACCGCGCTGCCGGATACGCCGCTGCTATGGGTGCTGCGCGAACATCTCAAGCTGACCGGCACCAAGTACGGCTGCGGCGTCGGCCAATGCGGTGCCTGCACGGTTCACATCGATGGCAAGCCCAACTACGCGTGCCTGAATGCGATCAAGGACCTCGCAGGACGCAGCGTTACCACGATCGAGGGCCTGTCCCGAGGCTCGAGCCACCCGCTGCAGAAGGCGTGGATCGCGGAGCAGGTGCCGCAGTGCGGCTACTGCCAGTCGGGGCAGATCATGCGCGCGGCGGCCCTGCTAAACGAGAATCCCAGTCCCACGCGGCAGGAGATCGTGGACCACATGAGCTCGAACATCTGCCGCTGCGGGACGTACGTGAGAATCGCGCGCGCGATCGAACGCGCAGTGAAGGAGGGCTAGCC
>JBARHM010000253.1:0-3580 GCA_049799235.1 Gallionella sp. | reverse complement strand
GCGTCACACCGGGCGGCAGGGCACCGATGAAGATATATCTCAACTGGTCGAGAAAACCCACCTCGACTTGCCCCAATCCGTGCGGGGCGATCCAGTGCGTCATCTGCATCGGAAACGAGATGATCAGCACCGCGTAGCCTATCATCGCCGGATTGAACATGTTGTTGCCCAGCCCGCCATACAAATGTTTGGCGATCGCGATCGCAAATGAGGTGCCGACCACCACCAGCCACCAGGGCGCGAGCGGCGGGATAGACAACGCCAGCAGCCAGCCGGTGAGCAGTGCACTGTTGTCCTTGAGGAACGGTGCGACCGGGCGATCACGCAACTTGAGCATCAGCGCTTCGGTGATTAGCGCGGTGATGCTGGCCAGCGCGATCGAGACCAGGATCGCCGGGCCGAAATACCAGACATACAGCGCGATGCCGGGAATCAGTCCCAGCAACACCTTGAACATGATCTGAGCGACATTGTCCGGTTTCCTGATGAAGGGAGAGAAGAATGCAGCCACGTTATTCCCTGGGGTGCTCGACATGCGATTGCGCTATTTCACGGATATGTTCGCGACGGATTTCGATGTCGGAGGAAACATGCGGCGGCTCCGGTTGCGGTACGGTGCTGACGGGCTTGGCGGCCTGTGCAGCCCTTTCCTTGGCCGCCAGTTTTTCGGCCTTCTCCCGTTTTTCGCGCTCGATACGATACTGGTGAAACTCGTGGCGTTCGCGCGCGCTGTCGGCGGCCTGTTTTTCCTTTTCGCGCGCATGGATCTCGCTCTTGGCGAAACGGTAATACTGCACCAGCGGGATGTGGCTGGGACAGACGTAACTGCACGCGCCGCATTCGATGCAGTCGAACAGGCTGAATGCCTGCGCCTTGCCGAAATCCCTGGCTTTGGCGTACCAGTACAGATCCTGCGGCTGCAAATCTGCCGGGCACACTTCGACACAGCGCGTGCAGCGGATGCACGGAAGCGCAGCCGGAGGCGGCGGAAATAATTTGTCCGAGGCGGCGATGACGCAGTTGGTGGCTTTTATTACCGGGACGTGAACGGTTGGCAATGGCATGCCCATCATCGGGCCGCCCATGATGTAACCATTGCTGTCCGGAAGGACCTCGCTCAATGCCACAAGCTCATCGATCGGCGTGCCGATCAATGCTTCATAATTCCGCACCTGGCGGACATTTCCGGTCACGGTGACGATGCGTGACAGCAGCGGCTCTCCATGCGCGAGGGCTCGGTAAACGCTGTAGGTGGTGGCGACATTGAAGCATTGCACGCCGATGTCGGTGGGCAATTTCCCGGAAGGCACTTCCAGTCCGGTGAGCACGCGTATCAGTTGCTTTGCCCCGCCGCCGGGATAGATCGTCGGTATCGTCACGAGTTCAAAAGGCCTGCCGCTATGCGTCACCGCTTGCTGCATCGCGGCGATCGCTTCGGGTTTGTTGTCTTCGATGCCGATCAGCACCTCCCCGGCATCCACCATGAAGCGCAGCATTTCTGCGCCCTTGACGATCTCTGCCGCACGTTCGCGCATCAGCATATCGTCGCAGGTGATATAGGGTTCGCATTCCGCGGCATTCAGGATCAAGGTGTCGATCTTTTGTTTGCCGATGCGCAGCTTGATGTCGCTGGGAAATGCCGCGCCACCCAGGCCCACCACGCCGGCCATGCGCAGCAATTGCTGCAATTCGGCCGGGCTGTGCTTGCGGTAATCGATCACCTTGAGTGGAATCCATTCTTCCCTGCCGTCCGGGATCAGCGTGGCGCACAAATTGGGCAGCCCGGAAGGATGGGCGACGGGCTGCAAGTCGATCGCGTCTATGGTTCCCGAGGTGGGGGCGTGCACCGCACTGGAAATGAAGCCATCCGGCATGCCGATAAGCTGGCCCTTCAGCACCTTTTCTCCGGCCTGCACGACCGGCTTTGCGGTTCCACCGGCATGTTGGTGGAACGGAACGATCAGCTTCGAGGGCAGCGGCGCATGCGCAATCGGCATTTGCGTGGATTGCGTCTTGTGGCTCGGCGGGTGGATGCCGCCGTGAAAATGATGCAGTGATCTCATTATTGCGTCGGCGTCAGGGCGTAGACGGGATATTTCCACTTCCAGCTGGTGATCTTTTCCTCGATTACCACCATGCTGATGCAATCGACCGGGCAGGGCGCGACGCATAACTCGCAGCCGGTGCATTCGGACGCGACGATGGTATGCATCTGCTTGGCCGCGCCGGCGATGGCGTCCACCGGGCAGGCCTGGATGCACAAGGTGCAGCCGATGCAGGTGCTCTCGTCGATAAAGGCGACTGACTTGGGTTTGGGTGCGGCGGTATCGCCGCCAAACGGTTTGAAATCCACGCCGAGCAGATCGGCGAGTTTCCGGATGCCTGCTTCACCGCCGGGCGGGCAGCGATTGATGTCGGCTTCTCCCGCTGCTATCGCAGTCGCATAAGGCTTGCAGCCGGGATAGCTGCATTGGCCGCATTGCGTTTGCGGCAGGATCGCATCGATCTTGTCCACCAGCGGATTGCCTGCGGTGCGGAATTTGATCGCGGCAAAACCCAGCACCGCGCCGAGCACGATGGCGATCGCTGCCATCACCAGCAGCGCGCTCAACATTTGGGCGCCTCTAAAAATCCAGATTTCATCCCAACTGCCGCGTTGCGAAAAAAATTTCTTGCTTGCATATACCCCATATGCGGCGCGGCGAAATTTTTTCCGCGCCTTGCATTTGAGCGAACTCTGAATTTTTAGAGGCACCCATTATTTAATCAATCCAGAAAATCCCATGAAGGACAGACTCATCAGACCGGCTGTGACCATTGCGATCGCCGAGCCCTTGAAGATCACCGGCACATCCGCGCCTTCCATGCGCTCGCGCATGGCGGCGAACAGCACCATCACCAGCGTAAAACCCAGTGCGCCGCCCATGCCGAAAAAGACGGATTCCATGAAATTGTGTTTGGCCTGCACATTGAGCAGCGGGATGCCCAGCACCGCGCAGTTGGTGGTGATCAGCGGAAGATAGATACCCAGCACCTGATATAGCACCGGGCTGGTCTTCTGGACCACCATTTCGGTGAATTGCACGATACCGGCGATCACCACGATGAAGGACAGGGTGGTAAGGTAAGACAGTTCCGGGCCCAGCAGATATCGGTTGATCAGGTAGCTGGAGCCCGAGGCCAGGGTCAGCACGAAGGTGGTGGCTGCGCCCATGCCGATGGCAGCCTCCAGTTTTTTGGAGACCCCCATGAACGGGCACAAGCCGAGAATCTTGACCATCACGATGTTGTTCACAAACACCGCGCTGACCAGGATCAGTAGATATTCAGTCATTAAGCAGGGCTTTCAAAATCAGGGCGCGATTATCCACCGATTCACAGGCAGCTTCAACCGCCGTCAGGCTATATGGATATAACCTGACTATCTGCGCCTCACAGCATGACCTTGGTGCCGAGTTCCACTACCTGATTGGCAGGCAGATTGAAGAAGCTCGCCGCGCCTTCCGATTGGCGGGTCATCCATGAGAACAGGGCGCGCCGCCATGACGCCATCCCGCCCGGGCCATCCGCGACGCTCGAA
>JBARHM010000252.1:0-2868 GCA_049799235.1 Gallionella sp. | reverse complement strand
TGGTTGAGCCGTGTCAATGAACTGGTGGCTGGCCATGAACACAAGATGCCGGAAGCGGGCAAGTACAACGGCGGCCAGAAAGTGTTGTTCTGGCTGCTGACAGCCTGCATGGTGGTGCTATTGGTATCCGGCATCGTCATCTGGCGCGCCTACTTCTCTGCCCTGTTCCCGATCGGTGTGATCCGCCTGGCTTCGGTCGCGCATGCGGCGGTGGCGGCGTTCATGATCGGACTGATCATTGTGCATGCCTATGCCGCGATCTGGACCAAGGGCTCCACGCGCGCGATGTGGAATGGCACGGTCACCCGCGCCTGGGCGAAACAGCATCATCCGGCGTGGTTCAGGCAGATCTCCGGCGGAGGGAAATGACAACCGCAACTCGCATCATCGAGCCGGGGCAGCTCGAAGCCCCGGCCGGACAGATTCCTTTTCTGCGCCTGCCCGAACCCGATGTCTTCAAGCAACGGGCAGAACGTTTCCGGCAACTTTCCCAACAGCATTCCTTCGGTGCATACCTGACATTCCTGGCGTCCCTGGCGCAGGCACAGCATGAGGTGCTGAAACATTTCCCGGCGGTGCCGCTGCCTGCACCCGAACAGCAGGCATTGTGCCGCGAACACGGCATGCCGGTGCTCGGCGCGCAAGCGTGGCACAGAGACCCCGCCTGGCGTGACGGACTGAAAGCGATCCTGCATCACATGACGGCTGCCCCGCTGCCCGCTCCCGCAAGCGCGGCGGTCGATCGCCTGATGAAGTTGAGCGAGGCCGAGCTGGAAGAGATCGCGAACAAGTTGCTGGCGGGTGATCTGGCCACGGTCGGCGCGCAGGATATGCCGTTTGTCGCCGCCGCCTTGCAGGTCTATTGGACACACATGGCCACAGCTTTGGGAGAGCATGCCATCGGCAAGCTGGAACAGGGCGGGTTGTGTCCGGTGTGCGGCTCGCATCCGGTCTCCGGCATCGTGCGCATCGGCGGCGTACATCAGGGGCTGCGCTATCTTTCCTGCTCGCTGTGCGCCACGGAGTGGCACATGGTGCGCATCAAGTGCAGCAGTTGCGAATCTACCCGCGGCATCAGCTATTACGCGCTGGAAGGATCGAATGGTTCCATCAAGGCGGAGAGTTGCGATGAGTGCAACTCGTACCTGAAGTTGTTGTACATGGAGAAGGACACCCAGGTGGAACCCGTAGCCGACGACTTGGCCAGCCTGGCCCTGGACGTATTAATGGACGAGACCGGCAAAGCGCGCGGCGGCCCAAATCTGTTTTTCCATCCGGGCAGCGTTTAACAAGCCGGCTCATTGGGACTGACCAGAAATTCTCAAAGCCGACAGTCGCACCGTTCTCGAATACCGCGATTCATTTACCGAATGGTGAAAAACAAAACCCGCCGAAGCGGGGTCTGTCTCCTCCTCCATCTGACGTGGTTTAACTGGTGCGCCTGCGTCTACTGAATCCAAGTCCTGCCAAGCCAAGGCCGAGCAGGGCAAGAGTGGCGGGTTCGGGGACTGTCGTCAGGGTTCTGGTTTGGGAAACCCACATGTCTTGCGAACTCGTGGATTGGCTAAAATGGTAGAGGTCCGGGTTCGCGCCGAACGGGTCATTCATGAAAAGACAGTATGAATTGGGTGGACCGCCGCAACCTGTGAGGTCCGGGACGGTTGCAACGATGAGCAAATTGAAGGAGGAGTCGAAGGCGAATTTTGATGTATAGGGCAGATTGAAATAATTGATTGTAAGGCCTGTGGAAGTCGTGTTGACATCGGCACTCGGGTCAAAAGTCACGGTGAAATTCAGATCAACCGGATCAATTGGCGCCGGTGTGCCTGACCCGAAAAGGAGGGTGAAATTGGACGCGGTGATGTCAAAGGTCTGCGACATGACGGTAGCGTGAGCGCCCCCCACTGGAAGCATTGCCAGCAAGGCTGCAAATAAGAATCGTATAAACATGATGTAATTCCCCTAATGAATTTGCTGACCTTATGCTTCAGCAATAATTGAGCCAAATTTATAATCACATGATTCATAAAGACTAATTTAACTATTGAGATTATGAAGCAGTGAAAGTGTAAGAATTTCTGACACTAAAGCCCTTTCGTGCAGGGCGAAGCAGAAGCAAGGGAATTAGCCCGAACCTTGAAGTTTTTCTTCTGAGAAAATCGACTATCCGGTTTGTGTCTATTCTGTTGAAAAACTCTTTTGGAACCATTTCGATTGGAATTTCGGGGGTCATCAAACCATTAATTGAATGGCGTTAGTCGATTGTAGAGCGTCCTACGAGGCCAGTGTTTTTGAAGCCACGATTTTCGAGTTACCAAAAAGAGTTTTTCAACAGAATATGTCGGAAGCTGCCTGTGGCCACCTTCTGCTTTGGGGCTATGCAAATATTTTTCTGACAGTGTCTGCTATAAGGCAATACATTCCGTGAGATGAAGTACTGATCGGTGCCGGAAGCGGGTAATACTCGAAGGATCTCCAAGGTTGTGTATCTTCCTAACCAGTAATACCAGCATGATTTCCACAACAATATATTCTGGCTATTGAGATATACTTCCACCACAAATTGTCAGACTTTTTTATTGACTGAACCATGCCGTTCCAGTTCCCCTCTTACACATACGATCTTGCCAGCTTTATAGCCAGTGCTGCGCTGATCATCTCGTACCATTTATTCCTTCGTATCAAGATCAAAAAGAACCCTACTTATACGGTGCAAACGATAAACACCATTGCACGGACTGCGTGGGTAGAAACCATCATGCGTGAGAAAAGGGACATACTGGCCGTTCAGACCCTGCGAAATTCGACAATGGCGGCCACTTTTCTTGCATCCACTTCCGTGCTGTTGATCATCGGTGTGCTGACCCT
>JBARHM010000251.1:0-1945 GCA_049799235.1 Gallionella sp. | reverse complement strand
TGAATGCACGTGCATCGGGGCGCATGGCTGTCGGTGAGGCGATCACCAACATCGCGGCGGCGCGCATCGACAAGATCGGCGGCATCAAACTCTCGGCTAACTGGATGGCGGCTGCAGGACACCGCGGCGAGGACGCCGCACTTTTCGATACGGTTCATGCGGTGGCCATGGAACTGTGCCCGCAACTCGGCATATCCATCCCGGTCGGCAAGGATTCCATGTCGATGAAGACGGTGTGGCAGGATGGCGACGAAAGCAAATCCGTCACCGCCCCGCTGTCGCTGATCGTCACCGCCTTCGCTCCGTGTGCTGACGCCCGCGACACGGCCACGCCGCAACTCGGCGCATATATGGATACCACGCTGCTGCTGTTCGATCTCGGGCAGGGCAAGAATCGCATGGGCGGATCGGCGCTGGCACAGGTATACAAGCAGGTCGGAGATGTCGCGCCGGATGTGGACGATGCGCAGGTGCTCAAGTCGTTTTTTGAGTTTGTGCAGCGCCTGAATGTCGAGGGCAAACTGTTCAGTTATCACGACCGTTCCGATGGCGGCTTGTTCGTCACGCTGTGCGAAATGGCATTCGCAACGCACGCAGGGTTGACCATCAACCTTGACGAATCGCACGGCGATACTCTGCGTGTATTGTTCAATGAAGAACTCGGCGCGGTGATACAGGTACGCAACCGAGACGTCCAGCATGTGCAGGGCCTCGCGCATGACGCCGGGCTGAAGAACGTGCAGAGGATCGCCACGCTGAATCAAACCGGCATGATCGAAATATTCAGGAACGGCGAGAAATTGTTTTCGGAGAACGGCGTAAAGCTGCAACGCATCTGGTCCGAGACCAGTTACCAGATGCAGAAACTGCGCGACAATCCGTCATGCGCGCAACAGGAGTTCGACCGCCTGCTGGACGCGGGCGATCCGGGACTGCACGTCAAACTCACTTACGACCAGAACGAGAAGACTTCTGCTTATTTGCTGCGCAGCCGTCCCAGGATCGCCATCCTGCGCGAGCAGGGCGTGAACGGCCAGGTGGAAATGGCAGCGGCGTTCGACCGCGCCGGTTTCGCGACGGTGGACGTCCACATGAGCGACATTGTCAGCGGCCGCGTTAAGCTGGCAGACTTCAAGGGTATAGCAGCCTGCGGCGGTTTCTCATACGGCGACGTGCTCGGCGCTGGCGAGGGTTGGGCGAAATCCATCCTTTTCAACTCGCGCGCGCGCGACGAGTTCGCGGCGTTCTTCCAGCGCAGCGACACTTTTGCGCTGGGCGTGTGCAACGGCTGCCAGATGATGAGCAACCTGCACGACATCATTCCCGGTGCGGAGAACTGGGCGCACTTCTCGCGGAACCAGTCAGAACAGTTCGAGGCACGCTTCGTAATGGTCGAAGTGCAAGACTCACCGTCGATCTTCTTCAACGGCATGGCAGGCAGCCGCATGCCCATCGTCGTTTCTCACGGCGAAGGCTATGCCGATTTCGGAGACGACAAGCGCCTGAATGCAATACAGCCGCTGGTTACGCTGCGCTATGTTGATCATCGCGGAAATGTCACCGAAACCTATCCGCTCAACCCCAACGGGTCGCCGCAAGGTATCACCGGACTCACCACACCGGACGGTCGCTTCGGTATCATGATGCCGCACCCCGAGCGCGTGTTCCGTGCGGTACAGAATTCCTGGTATCCGTTTGAATGGCAGGAAAACGGTGCCTGGCTGCGCATGTTCCAGAATGCCCGGAAATGGGTGGCGTGATTAAACAGAGTGCACTTCACCGGCGATAGAGAATTTCATATTTCAAATATAAAGGTAGCTAACATGAAACAGCGAAATTTAGTGCATTTTTCACATCTGAACTTGACCAGCAAAATGCTTTATACCGGAGTACTTTGTGTGCTTGGGGCAGGATATCTTGCGGCAATGGTGTATGTGTATATGTC
>JBARHM010000250.1:0-2268 GCA_049799235.1 Gallionella sp. | reverse complement strand
GATCCCGAGCAAGGGCGGCCCAAAGGTGCGCAGGATGATCCGCGATATCGGTTCGCCGCTGGCACTGGGTTGCGCCAGCGCGGACAGGCGCTGCCAGATTGATGCTGTAAGTTGTGCTGTACTCATGATTCACCTCATTGTGTTACCTGATTAGCCACAGTGTTCAGCAGTTCCCTCTCCCCCGCCCCCTCTCCAGCGTGCGGGAGAGGGGAGTAAAACGGTGGGTTGCTGCCTGCGGAACTTTGTATCTAATCGATTCTGTTAATTACGGCTGGTCGTTCCCGTTCAGGCCGATCTTGAACTTGTTGATGTAATCATTCGGCTTGCGCCCGTCGTAGACGATGCCGTCGATGAAACCGCTTTGCGGCCCCTTGAAACCGGTCTCCTTGGCGAAATCCGGGAAGTCGGACGCCTTCATCTTGCCTTCGGCGATCAGTTCCTTTGCCGCTGCGGCATAGATGTCCGGGCGGTAGATCTTCTTTGCCATGTCCATGTACCAGCTGTCCGGCTTCGCTTCCGCGATCTGGCCCCAGCGGCGCATCTGCGTCAGGTACCAGACCGCGTCGCTGTAGTACGGATAGGTCGCGTTGTAACGAAAGAACACGTTGAAGTCGGGCTCCGGACGCTTGTCGCCCTTTTCATATTCGAAGGTGCCGGTCATGCTGTTGGCAATGACCTTCTCGTCGGCACCGACGTAGTTAGGCTTGGCGATGATCTTCACCGCCTCCATGCGGTTCTTGTTGTTCTCCGCATCGAGCCAGTAGCCTGCACGGATCAGCGCCTTCACGACGCGGATGTGCGTATTGGGATTCTTGTCTGCCCATGCTTTGGAAACGCCGAACACCTTTTCCGGATTGTTCTTCTGCACGTCGTAGTCGGTCGCGACCGGCACGCCGATGCCCTTGAACACTGCCTGCTGGTTCCACGGTTCGCCGACGCAATAACCGTCTATCGTCCCCGCTTCCATCGTCGACGGCATTTGCGGAGGCGGGGTCACGGACAGCGGGACGTCCGCCTTGATCGTGCCGCCGGTATCGCCCTTGGCCGGTGCGTAGTAGCCGGGATTCATACCACCGGCCGCGAGCCAGTAGCGCAGCTCGTAGTTGTGCGTGGACACCGGAAACACCATGCCCATCTTGAATTGCTTGCCCTGCTTTTTGTAATCGTCGACGACGTCCTTGAGATACTTGGGGTCGATCGGGTGCACCGGCTTGCCGTCCTTCATCGGCAACTTCTTCTTGAGCTCGGCCCATACCGCGTTGGAAACGGTGATGCCGTTGCCGTTCAAGTCCATGCTGAATGCGGTGATGATATCGGCCTTGGTGCCGAAGCCGATGGTGGCGCCGATCGGCTGGCCGGCAAGCATGTGCGCGCCGTCGAGCTCTCCCGAAATCACGCGGTCGAGCAGCACCTTCCAGTTCGCCTGCGCCTCGAGCGTGACGGACAGTCCCTCGTCTTCGAAGTAACCTTTCTCGTAGGCGATCGCCAATGGCACCATGTCGGTCAGTTTAATGAAACCGAACTTCAGCGAGGTCTGCTCGGGCCTGCCGACCGCGGCCTGGGCTTCATGTATGCCGAACGGCGCGATACTGCCCAGCGCGAGGAGGCAGGCCGCAATGGCGGTGCTCTTGAAGAATCTGCGTCTGGCGGTGTTGATACCAACTGGTCCCTGGCTGCTTGCGCACTTCATGTTGCACTCTCCTAAAATGAAAACTTCTCAACAAAAAAATCTGATCGGCAAATAAATAGGCGTCCGGCTGCGCGTTTACGCAGCGGGACGCCTTTGTCCGTTCAAGCTTGTGCCGGATCGCCATTGATCCGGTAACTGCAAGATACAACGCAAGACCTGTGCCAAGATTCTGACAACAGACGAAAAGCCACTGGATCAAAGGGTTTAGCCGATTATTTGGGTTTATGAATCCGTAAGAATGGCTGCGCCGACTGCAACGCTTTGGTGCGTTTTCTCGCGGCTATGCACTCAAATAGCAAACTTCAGGTACTCAGCTCTTTGGCCATGATGATGGCCTCGGCGATCTCCGACAGCCTTTTGCCCTTGTTCATCGCCATGCTGCGCATGCGCTTGTAGGCATCCGGTTCGCTATAACCGTGGTCCGCCATCAATATACTTTTTGCGCGATCCACCAGCTTGCGCTCCGACAACTGGTTCTTGGCTTCCTTTAATTCGTCGCGCAGCTTTTTGTGCTCGGCAAAACGCGCGGCGGCCACATGGATGATGCCGCTCAGGTCCTCGCCCTGAACGGTATGCGC
>JBARHM010000249.1:0-3361 GCA_049799235.1 Gallionella sp. | reverse complement strand
GCTTTCGGAGAGTCGGCCGTTGGAAATGTTGCCAAGGTCGAGTCGGAACGAGATCTGTGCATATTTTTCGCGGATGACTCGGCGGTTGCGCGCAGAAAAATCGCCCAGGTACTGGACAAGATGGCCGTCAGGTATGTTCAGGCAACCAATGGCAATAAAGCATGGGACAGACTCAAGATGATGGCCGATAAAGCTCAGAGCGCCGGAATCAAACTGTGTGATCAGATACAAGTGATAATGACCGATGCGGAAATGCCCGAGATGGATGGTTATGTGCTGACCCAGCGGATTAAGTCAGATCATCGCTTTGAAGGGATACCTGTCGTAATGCATACGTCTTTGTCCTCCGATGCCAATCGGGAAATGGCGCGGCGTGTCGGTGTCGACTATTACGTCCCGAAATTCGATTCGATGGTGTTGTCATCAACACTCCGGTCGTTGCTGGTATAGCAGATGACTGCGTTATTCGCCGCCTCGTGGCAACTTTTTGCGTGGACGGGGAAAACCGTGATAACGCTGCTGGATTCTGTTGCCTGAATTAAGGATTCTCATGGGATTGGAAGACACAAGATTTCTGGTGGTTGACGACTTTTCCACGATGCGACGTATCTTGCGCAATCTTCTCAAGGAGCTGGGTTTCATGAATGTTCAGGAAGCCGAAGACGGAGTTGATGCTTTGGCCAAACTGCGTGCAGAAAAATTCGATTTCGTGGTTTCTGACTGGAACATGCCCAAAATGAACGGCATTGAGTTGTTACGGGCGATCCGCGCTGATGCCCAGCTCAAACATTTGCCTGTGCTGATGGTAACGGCGGAAGCGAAGAGGGATAATATCATCATGGCTGCGCAGGCAGGGGCAAGCGGTTACGTTATAAAACCCTTTACGGCCGCCACGCTGGATGAAAAGTTGATGAAAATATTCCGAACTATGCAAGAATGATCGATGGCATGACCGCAAATTCCGATACTGAAGATTCTGAAGATCTCGAAGCGCTGTTCGATAGCATCGTGGCGGCGAACAAGGAGGCAGAGAAGCTGGCCCAGGGAGCGCCGGCGGTTGCGTCCGGATCAAATTATGCAACACCTGTTTCAGTGGCTCCAGAATTGAATCATTCGCAAATCCGCAGCGACCGTTCTGCATCTGTAGTAAGCAGAGCAACGCCATCGCAGCCCCCTGTTTTCGCGGTTCAGTCATCAGTTGTGATCGATCAGATCGGACATATGACGCGTACTTTGCATGATGCGTTACGAGAGCTGGGTTTGAACAAGAAGATTGAAAAGGCTGCGTCTTCCATTCCAGATGCGCGTGACCGCTTGAATTATGTGGCAACCTTGACCCATCAAGCCGCGGAGCGCGTACTGAATGCTACCGAGGCGGCTCAACCACTGGTCGAATCAATGGAAGTCGAAGCCCATCGACTGTCCGGACTGTGGCAGATGATGTTTGAGAAACAGCTTGATGTGGAGGAATTCAAGGATCTGGCCGCGCAAACGCGCGCATTCTTGCAAGATGTTCCAAGACAGACCAAGGCTACGCATGCTTATCTGATGGAAATCATGATGGCGCAGGATTTTCAGGATCTGACCGGACAGGTCATTAAGAAAATCATAGATATCACAGAGAACCTGGAACAGCAGCTATTGGCGTTATTGTTGGAGAACGCGCCCGCCAAAGTCAAAGCGGACTTGGATACGGGTCTTCTGAATGGTCCTGTCATAAATCCGGGCGGTCGCAAGGATGTTGCAAGCAGCGAGAACCGGGTGGACGACTTGCTGGAAGGTTTGGGGTTCTGAATGAATGATTTCGCCGGCATGGAAGATCTGTTGAGCGACTTTTTGCTCGAAGCGGGAGAGATGCTATCCGAAGTGGATAGCAAATTGATGGACTTGGAAAGATTTCCCGAGGATAGCAAACTTCTCAACGAGATATTTCGCGGATTCCACACCATCAAGGGCGGCGCCGGGTTTCTCAATGCGACCGAACTGGTGGCGTTGTGCCACATAACCGAAAATGTGTTTGATAAGCTGCGTAACCGCGAATTATCGCTGAACCCTGAACTGATGGTTGTGGTATCTGCAGCAACTGCCGAGGTGCGAACGATGTTCGGTGCGTTGCAGCAAAATCTGCAGCCGAGCGAGGCCCCAGCCGAACTGATTGATGCCTTGAAGGCTGTGTTGTCGGGCCAGAAAAGAACTCTCCCTGCCACCCTGTCACCCCCCACGACGGGGAGATCGGAAGGTGTCGGGAGTGCAGGCCATGATGCTGCAGATTGGGGCAAATTGTACAAATCACTGACCGGCACTGACATCATTGCCCAGGCGGGTGCGATGGGTGAAAAAAAAATAATAGCCCCAGCTTTTTCCGAAGAAGATCCCACCACAGTCTTGCCCGATAATCGTGCCACCTGCGTCCCTGGTCTTGACGCAAAACGGAGCGCAGATGATGTTCCGGCAACAGAAGCCGCGAAATCCACCATGCGCGTGGATACTGAACGTCTGGACCAGTTGTTGAACATTTCCGGCGAGATCGGGTTGACCAAGAGCCGTTTGACCCATTTGCGAACCGACATCATTCAGGGACGCATAGACGCGGACACCATGCATGAACTGGATCAGGCTATCAGCCAACTGGAAATCCTGGTGGTGAATTTGCAGAACGCGGTGATTAGAACACGTATGCAACCGATAGGCCGGCTGTTCAAAAAATATCCTCCGCTGGTAAGCAGTCTGGCGCGATCACTGGGTAAAGATGTAGAACTGGTGCTGGCAGGAGAAGATACCGAAATGGATTCTACCTTGATCGAAGAACTCAACGATCCGCTGGTAAACTTGTTACGTAACACAGTTGATCAAGGCATGGAAACTACCGAAGAACGTATCGCCGCAGGCAAACCACAAAAGGGCATTGTGGAGTTGAGTGCGCAGCCGGAAGGCGACCATATTCTGATCAGCATTGCCGACGACGGTCGGGGAATGCGACCCGAAGCGATCCGCAACAGGGCTGTCGAGAAGGGGTTGATCAGCAAGGAGGCGGCGACTACGCTGGAGGAAGACCAGTGCCTCGAACTGATTTTCCTGCCTGGTTTCGGCACCTATGACGAAAAGCCCGGGAGCGGAACCGCCATGGATGCAGTGAAAGCCGATATTCAGGATCTCGATGGAGCGGTAAACATCCAGTCTGAGCATGGTAAGGGTACCGTGATCAACATCTTGTTGCCGCTCACGCAGGCTATCCTGCCGGTATTGATCTTGCGCCTTGGCGAACAATCGTTTGCAGTGCCCTTGTCTCTGGTAAAGGAAACTCTGTCCGTCACGCCGGGGAAAATGCAACTGGTCTCCGGCAGGGCTTCCATGGTGGTTC
>JBARHM010000248.1:0-2492 GCA_049799235.1 Gallionella sp. | reverse complement strand
TCCCTCCTCTGCCCTTATCCTCGTCATCATCGTCATCATCGGCATATGCGGCAAACATCGTGATGCTCATCAGCAATGCGGCAATGCCCATCAGCAAACGGGAATATCCAAAATGCTTCGACATGTCAGTCTCCTTGGTTTATTTACGAATGGTAAGCAGATAGGCAAGCACATCACCTTTTTCCTGCGGCGTGCAAACACGATCGAGCACATCGTTGCAATTGCGTTTGAACCACTTTTCGATCTTTTTCGGATTGGTGAACCGCTCGGCATTCGCATACGGCGCTATCGGGTCGATCGGCTTCTCAGTCTTGGCATGCTTGCCGGCCGCAGCGGGAGTTTCGGTATGGCATGAAGTGCAACTCCATTCATTACCATGCTTCACCTTGAAGAACTTCTCCCCGCGCGCGACAGAAAATCCCTGAAAATTCGGTGCGCTCTTTGCCGCTTCATTTTGCAAAGCAGCCAGCACATCGTTGGGCGTTTCCGCAAATGCCGGTTGCACCGACAGCCCGGCGACGAACAACAAAACAGATACACAGGAATTACGCAGCATGATTGATCTCCTTTATTAATACTTACAGGTGAGCAGAGTAGGAGGTCAAGCTTAAGGAATGCTTAAGCGCAAAAAATATATCGGGAAGCCGGCCTGAATCGTGGCCACGGAATCAATGAAGGACAATCCGGGGAAATCTGCCGGGACGGCAAATCAGGAAGACCGGTGACTGGCAGAACGTGTACATCGAATTTGATGGCTAAGCAGTCAATGCCACGCTTTTGACTTGCGCAAACACTTCCATGCCCGCCCCCAGCCCGAGCTGGTCGCGCGATCGGCGGGTAATGCGCGCCAGCAGCACGTGTTCATCACCGACCATCAGGCGCACGCTCACTTTGTCCGGTCCTTCGTCCCGAATCTCGGCGATGCGCGCTGCCAGGATATTGCTGATGCTGGAATCTTTCGGTGCAGTCATCGCGATACTCACATCGCGCGCCAGAACACGGGCGCGCACTGTCGCGCCTGCCGCATGTTCGACCTTGCTCACCCACAGGCTGCCGCCGGAAAAATCCAGCCGGGTGAGGTGATAGGTCTCATCGTGCACGGCCACCTTCGCCGCTATCACAGCGCCCGCGTCATCCAGATGCGCAATCGGCAGATCCAGCCGCGACAATGTATTGTTGAGCGCACCGTTGGCGATGATGCGCCCCTGTTCCAGCAGCACCAGATGGTCTGCAAGCCGCGCCACCTCATCCAGCACGTGGCTGACGTAAATCACCGGGATTTCCAGTTCGCTGTGCATCCGCTCCAGATAAGGCAGTATCTCCTGCTTGCTTGCGGCATCCAGCGCCGACAGCGGCTCGTCCATCAACAGCAGGCGCGGACTGGTGAGCAACGCGCGTCCAATGGCGACGCGCTGCCGCTCGCCGCCGGACAGACTGGCCGGGTCGCTGCGGTCCAGCAATTTGTTCATGCCCAGCAACTCCCTCACCTGATCCAGTTGCAATTTGCGCTGCTCGGGCGGGATGCGCCGCCACCCGTATTCAAGATTGCGCCGCACCGACAGATGCGGGAACAGGCTGGCTTCCTGAAACACATAACCGAGACGGCGTCTATGCACGGGTAGAAACTCTGCGCCATCCTGCCACACCTCGTCATGCACCTGCAGCAGGCCTCCTGCTGTCCGCTCCAAACCGGCGATGCAGCGCAACAGCGTAGTCTTGCCAGAACCGGAAGGGCCGAACAGCGCAGTGATGCCGCGTGCCGGCAACTGTAGATCCGCGTGCAATGCGAAGCCCGGATAGGTTAGATCGAAACGGGCATGGATCATTTGCGCCGCCCGGATGGGTTAAGGGTGTACAGAACCAGCAATGCCACAAAGGCAAACACCACCATAGCCGCCGACAGCCAGTGGGCTTGCGAGTATTCCATCGCCTCGACGTGATCGTAGATCTGCACCGACACCACGCGGGTCCGATCCGGGATGTTGCCGCCTATCATCAGCACCACGCCGAATTCGCCGACGGTATGCGCGAAGCCGAGCACCGATGCGGTGAGGAAGCCGGTTTTGGACAGTGGCAACGCCACGCTGAAAAAACTGTCCAGCGCTGAAGCGCGCAGCGTCGCGGCAATTTCCAGCGAGCGTTCGGGTATGCTCTCGAATGCGTTTTGCAGCGGCTGCACCACGAACGGCAAAGAATAGAACACCGAGGCGATAACCAGACCGGCGAAAGTAAACGGCAGCAGACCCATGCCCAGCGATTGCGTAATCTGGCCGAACGGGCCATCCGGCCCCATCGCCATCAGCAGATAAAACCCTATCACGGTCGGCGGCAGCACGATGGGCAGTGCGACCACCGCGCCTACCGGTCCCTTCCACCAGCAGCGGGTGCGCGCCAGCCACCAGGCGATCGGCGTGCCGACCATCAGCAAAATGACGGTCACTACCGTAGCCAGCTTGATGGTGAGCCAGATCGCGGAGAGGTCGGAGGCGGAG
>JBARHM010000247.1:0-2018 GCA_049799235.1 Gallionella sp. | reverse complement strand
TGGTATGGCTGATGTCGAAACACTCGATGCGCTGCAAATCGGGCATATCCAGGAATTCACGCAGCTTGTCCAAACGCAGCTTCTGCCCGCCCTGCTGCATCTCCCGTTGTTGCAAAGCAAGCAGTGCGTTGCGCTGCCCCATTTCCAGCCACTGTTTGCGCTCTCCGCTTGCGGCGGTGCTGATCTTCACTGCATGGCCGGCCTGTTCGCTGAGCAATTGTGCCAGTGTCTCGTCATGACTTTCTTCACTCAGCACAAGCAACTGCGGCACGCTACGATTCAGATAATGCTGCGCGATGAATGCCTGCACGATCTCATCCGCAGACAAATCTTCGGCATGTTCCGGAAAGAAACTCTTGTCGCCCAGATGCCGCCCGCCGCGCACCATCGCGAGATTCACGCAGACCAGCCCGTCCTGTGGGTGCCCGGCCACAAGTCTTTCGGATTGGGCCAGCGCGATGATGTCGGCATCGGTAGTCCCGCCGGTGGACTCGACGAATTGCCTTTGTTGCACGGTATGCAAGGCGCGCAACTGGTCGCGCAGCGCAGCCGCCTGCTCGTATTGCTGTTGTTCTGCCGCGTGTTCCATTGCAGCACGCAGCGTCTGCTCGACCTGCTGGTACCGCCCCTGCAGCAACAGCACGGCATTGCGGATGTCAGCCTGGTAATCCTCGCTCGAAATCAGCTTGACGCATGGCGCGGTGCAGCGGTGGATCTGGTACAGCAGGCACGGCCGGGTGCGATTGTTGAACACACTGTCCTCGCAGGTGCGGATGCGGAAGATCTTCTGCAACAGTTGCATGCTTTCCTTGGCGGCATAGGCATTCGGGTAAGGTCCGAAGTATTGATGCTGTCGATTGGGCATGCCGCGAAAGTAAGTCAAGCGCGGGAACTGGTGTCCGGTCAGAACGATATATGGATACGACTTATCGTCACGAAACAATATGTTATAGCGTGGTCTTAAGGACTTTATTAAGTTATTTTCAAGCAATAACGCCTCGGATTCCGAGCGTGTCACGGTGGTCTCGATGCGCGCGATATGGGACACCATCAGCCGGATGCGCGGCGAGACATTGGTCTTCTGGAAGTAGGATGTGACGCGTTTCTTGAGTTGATTAGCCTTGCCGATATACAGCACCTCTCCCTTGGCATCGAAAAAACGATACACGCCCGGCAACAGCGGCAGGCTGGCCAGTGTCGGTTGAAGGTCGAATTTCTCTTTACTCAAGATGACTGGGATCAAGATGTTTGGTTATATTCCCGATGACCGCCTCGAACATTGCCGGGGTCAGACGCTTGGTCTGGGTGTTGTAGCGGCTGCAATGATAGCTGTCGAATAGTGTCAGGCCGCCAGGCAGCTCATGTCGTGCACCATGCCCAAAGGGGAATTTGCTATTGCGGAGTTTGAAAGCCATCAACACCGCCCGGTGGGCGACCGTCCCGAGTGCCAATACCGCCGAGCCTTTGGGCAGCATCGCCAATTCCTCCGCAACATAACCGTTGCAGGTCTTCACCTCGATATGCTCAGGTTTGTTCTGCGGCGGCAGGCAGCGCACCGCGTTGGTGATGCGGCAATTTTGCAACTTCATCAAGGGATTGGCATTCCCCTCCCCGTTCAACGGATCTGCGCTGCTGGCATGGCCATACTTGTGCAGCGAACCATACAGCAGATTTCCCGCAAAGTCTCCGGTGAAAGGCCGCCCGGTGCGGTTCGCGCCGTGCATACCCGGAGCTAACCCAACGATCAAGAACTGGCTGCACGTCTCTCCAAATGAGCTTACCGGCAGGGCGTGGTAGCCGGGGTGTTCAACCCGAACCTGATCGAGAAATCCGGCCAGGCGCAAACAGCGGCGGCAATCTTGGCTAAATGTAAGCATGGCTGATTGTTTCATGGTGCGGCGTTCTCTTCAAACTCAAGCACAAACCCTCCTTCTCCCTTCTGCCCCAGTACTTTGGCCAGATATGGCATCACTTCCTGCAAAACGCCTTGCAACAGCCACGGCGGATTGAATATGAAC
>JBARHM010000246.1:0-1753 GCA_049799235.1 Gallionella sp. | reverse complement strand
CTGGCTTATGACATCGGGCAGGATGTGCATGTCACGCAATGGCTGGACGAACGGCACGCCCGTGTCGTTTACCGCGGCGCCGAGTGGGATGCCGAACTGGCCGAAAAGACTGCGGCGGATGCTGCCCGTCAAGTGTGGCGCATCAAGGATATCGCCGGCAGCCGTTTAATCATCGAGTAGCCAGTGGCAGGGAGAGAAAAGCATGGATATATTGGTCATTGTAATCGGGATTTTCGCGATATTTTTGGCATACAAAACGGTTCAGATCGTGCCGCAACAAAACGCATGGGTGATCGAGCGTTTCGGCAAATTCAACCGGACACTGGAGCCGGGACTGAACATCGTCATCCCGTTCATGGATCGCGTCGCCTATCGCCATCGTCTCACCGAGTTCCCGATCGACATCGCTCCGCAAGTCTGCATCACGCGTGACAACACCCAGGTGCAGGTGGACGGCGTTCTGTATTACCAGGTCACCGATGCGGCGCGCGCCAGCTACGGCACCTCGAATTACCTAGCCGCCATCACGATGCTGGCGCAAACTGCGCTGCGGTCGGAATGCGGCAAGCGCGACCTGGACAAATTGCTGGAAGACCGGGATGCGATCAATCGCACTGTAGTGTTCGCGCTGGACGAGGCCAGCCCGAACTGGGGCGTGAAAGTGCTGCGCTATGAGATCAAGGATATCACCCCGCCGCAGCAAGTGCTTGCCGCGATGCAGAAGCAGATCACCGCAGAGCGCGAAAAGCGCGCGCTGATCGCGCAGTCGGAAGGCAAGAAACAGGAAGAGATCAACCTGGCCGAAGGCTCGATGACTGCGTCGATACGCGAATCGGAAGGTACCCGGCAGGCCGCCATCAATAACGCACAGGGCGAAGCCGAAGCCTTGTTGCTGGTCGCCAACGCCACCGCCGAATCGATCAGGCTGGTTGCCGGCGCGATACAGAGCGAAGGAGGCCTTGCCGCCGCCAATCTAAAGGTGGCCGAACGATTCGTCGACGCATTCGGCAACATCGCCAAGCAGGGCAATACCATGATCATCCCCGGCAACGCCGCAGACATCGCCGGCTTGGTCGCCACCGCGATGCAGGTGGTGAAGAAAAGCTGATTCGTTGCCTGATCGCGATTGATGTCAAGATGATGAAGAATAAGCGAAGTCAGCTTGAATACATCGCACTGATGAAACGACTGACCATCCCACTAGGCAACCAAAATACGGTTGCCGAGTGGTTGGCCATAGCGGCGCTGCTCGTTACCTTCTTCGGGTATTTCGCGATCAAGGTTTGGGATATCGATTTCTGGTGGCATATCGCTGCAGGGCGGAACATTCTGGAAAGCGGAGCGATTCCCGGCACGGACCCGTTCGGTGTATACGATGCAGACAGTGTTTTGGGGCAGACCATACTCAAAAGCCAATGGCTCGGTCAGGTGATGCTATATGAGGTTTTTCATTGGTTCGATCTCGATGGCATCATTCTTTTCCGGGCAGGGTTGTTGACACTCTGTCTTGCCATCGTGTATCTGCGCTGCCGCCTTGCCGGGACTGCCGGCTTGTATGGTCTGGGTATCACGGCTCTGGCAGGCATGGCGATCCTGCAACATACCGGCGAGCGTCCTCAGCTTTTTTCTTTTTTGTTCATGGCGTTGATATTTCTGCTACTGGACCTATTCATGGCCAACGGCAAGCGCTGGCAACTGTATTGCATCCCGCTGGTGATGCTGCTGTGGAGTAACGCGCACGGCGGGGCAGTGC
>JBARHM010000245.1:0-11385 GCA_049799235.1 Gallionella sp. | reverse complement strand
TTTCATCAATCACATCAAGAGGTAAGACATTGTGATGGTCACTCGTGGGGGTTTAATGTTGGATAGGAACCGGTATAATCGCGCCGGGATAAATATCGCATCATTCTGACCATCCAATAAAAGTGGTTGTAAAATAAAAAAAGCTTGCTATAATCAATACGAAACCTAATATAACTAAGAAATCGCATGAACAAGTCGGGCGACCATTTTTGAAGGGGACGCGATGTCGTTTGAATTGATCGAAAGCAGTTTTGAAAACACCGTAGCCCCGCTTGTCGTCATCATCGATGACGAATTCACCAGCCGACTGATACTTGATAAAGTATTGCAAAGCGTCCAAAAGAACATAATCGTAAAAACATTTGCCGACCCGATAACCGCACTGGCGTGGATCAGGGACAACCAGCCGGACCTGATCATCGTCGATTACATGATGAGCGGAATGACGGGGCTGGAAGCGGTTCAGCAGATGCGCAGGATGTATTCTCTCGAAGGTTTTCCGATAGTAGTAGTCACATCCCTGGAAGAGCGCGACATCAAGTACCAAGTGCTCGAATCGGGAGCAACCGATTTCATCACCAAGCCCATAGATCCATATGAATGCAGGGTCCGGTGCCGCAATATGCTGCATCTGCGCCTGCAACAGAAGATCATTCTGCATCGCTCACAATTTCTGGAACAGCGGATCTCGGATGCCACCAAACAGATACGCGCCCGTGAACATGAAACTTTGTTCAGACTGGCAAAAGCCGGCGAATATCGCGATGCCGAGACCGGGAACCATATTGTGCGCATGGCCAAGTATTCTCGCCTGATCGGCGAAGGATTGGGCCTTGAAGAAGAGCGCTGCGATTTGATCGAGGTCGCAGCTCCGATGCATGATATCGGCAAGATCGGCATACCCGACCATATACTGCAAAAGCCCGGCAAGTTGACCACGGATGAGCTTCGAATCATGAAAACCCACCCTTTGATCGGCTTCCAGATCCTCCAGAACAGTCCGTCAAAATATCTCAGCATGGGAGCTGAAATCGCATTGTCTCATCACGAAAGATATGATGGAAGCGGTTACCCGCATGGCGCCCAGAAAGATGAAATCCCGCTGGAAGCGCGTATCGTCGCCGTTGCCGACGTCTTCGATGCGCTTACTTCGCGGCGCCCATACAAAATCAGCTGGTCCAATGAAGCGGGATTGGCATACCTGACCACAAACAGGGGCAAGCATTTCGATCCGGACTGCGTGGATGCCTTCACTGCTCAATTCAGCAAGGCTTGTCTTGTCCAGCAGCAGATCCAGGATATTGCAGAACCCCTTCCCGAACAGTTGTCCATATGACTCAAGTGCTGGAAAATATTTTCCGGCGACTTCGGGCAAAATTCCCGAATTATGGCAGTGAGCATGAGCAGGCGCTGGTGCGCATCATCATTTCGCTGCTGGTGTTCATTTACCTAAGCTACAAACTCTTAACTGCCGAAGATCCATCCTCTATCAGTCCTCTCTTCAACATTTCCGGCCTGTACTTTGTCGGCGCGGTTCTGCTGGCGATTGCCATCTTTCGCGGCAACAAGCCTTCTGACAGCAGGCAATTCCTGAGTTTGATCGCTGATATAAGCGCAATTACGTACGGGATGTACATGAACGGGGATGTGGGTTCTGCATTCTTCGGTATTTACCTTTGGGTTACGGTAGGGAACGGACTGCGCTATGGCTCCAAAGCATTGCTCAGGGCACAGGCACTCAGCGTGCTTGGCTTTGTTACAGTGATCCTGTTCAATGATTACTGGTCATCGCACAGCACGCTTGCGATAGGTCTGTTGCTCACGCTGATTTCAATCCCGCTGTTCACTTTTTCCCTGTTGGGACGACTGAACAAGGCAATCATCCGGGCCGAGGAAGCCAGCAAGGCAAAAAGCTATTTCCTGGCCAACATGAGCCACGAAATGCGCACTCCGCTGAATGGCGTCATCGGGGCCAGCGACCTCATCCTGGGCACACCCCTGAATGCGGAACAAAAAGATCTGGTCAAGACGTTGCGGAACTCGGGACGCATCCTGCTCAAACTGATTGAAAATGTCCTGGATTTTTCCAAGATCGAAAGCGGCAAGTTGATCGCCACGATCGTGGATTTCGACCTGCATAGCCTGATCAACAACACCATGGATATGTTTGCATCACAGGCTGAAAAGAAAGGGCTGCTCTTGCATATGCATGCCTCGCCCGAGACCTGTTTTATGCTTCGCGGAGATGCGCAGCATTTGAGGCAGGTCATCATCAATCTGGTCGGCAATGCGATCAAATTCACCAATGAAGGTATGGTGGAATTGCGGGTACGCACGCTGTCACAAAACTCAACATCGGCGAACCTTAGGTTTGAAGTGATCGACACCGGTATCGGCATTCCCCAAGAGTCACATCAGGAAATTTTTGAGAGTTTCACCCAAGCGCATGCGAACATTACCAGCAGCCAGGGCGGCACCGGGTTAGGTACCACGATTTCGAAGCAGCTCGTCCAATTCATGGGTGGCCAAATCGGTTTGCACAGCGAAGTGGGCAAGGGGAGCATGTTCTGGTTCGAACTTCCTTTCGAGAAACAGCCGGAAAGCCGCGTACTCGATGAGATGCCTACTCTGCGCCAGATCAGAGTGATTGGAGCGGGAATGCCGGAAAGCGAGCAAGCTGCCGTTGCAAATCACCTCTCGAGCTGGGGAACACGATTCGAGCATGCGGGATCGCCTGCACAACTTTTCAAGCTTCTGGGACAGACAGCATCCGATGGGTTGCATAACCATGTCATATTGTGTAGGCCACAAAGGCTCGGCATGGATGCAGAAGAATTTGCGGCACATATATGGGCTGAATATTCCACCAGCAATGTGTCTCTGATACTGATCACATCAGATCCAGCCGGCAATGATCAGGAAAGATTGCTCAAACTGGGATATTCCTGTTTATTGAAGTCCCCAATTGACAAGACTCTGCTGTTCAACGCACTGCATGGTGCCTTGCCTGCCGAGGCTGTATCCCCTGAAGTCGCTTCGTTTGTGGAACACTATGAAAGGTATAGCCAGGATAAGCCCAAGCTCAATATCCTGGTGGCAGAGGACAACGCGACAAACCGAAAAATTATTTCGAAAATACTCGAATATGCCGGTCACAGAGTCGATCTTGTGGAAAATGGCGATCTGGCGCTGGATATGCTGGAAAACAAAATTTATGACCTGGCGATCATGGATATGCACATGCCCGTCATGTCGGGACTGGAGGCAATGAAAATCTACCGGATGAGCAACAGAACAGAACCACGCATGCCGTTCGCTATCCTGACCGCCAGTGCGACTGTCGAAGCCAGGGATGAATGCGAGGCAGCAGGCGCCGATGCATTTCTTACCAAGCCGATAGACGCTCACACACTGCTTGATACAGTAGCACTGCTTACCTCAACGGTTAACAATACGACCGACACTCAAAGTGCCAATCCCATGTCCCTCCGCGCTGAAGAAACGCCCGCCGAGGATGAAATGTTGATCAACAAAAAAACCCTTCATCACCTCAGACTACTGGGAGCAATGAGCGACAATTTCCTGGATAGTGTGATACATGGATTTTTTCAGGAGGGACAACAACTCCTGGATGGCATGAGCAAAGCGCTTCAGCAACATGAATATGTGCAGTTCAAGGAACTGGCCCACGCTTTGAAAGGGAGTTCCGGCAACATGGGTGCAGAAGCACTGTTTAAAATATGCCGCGAAATATCACAAAACAAAAATACCGATTTGCAGGATTCGGCAGAAGGTCTATTGAAAAAAGCGCGCGACAGATTCAATGAAACCAGGCAAGCGATGATCCGTTACCTGGATGAGCATAGGCAAGCCTTGGGGTCATGACACCAGCGATATCTCTGTTATTCTGCGCGGGACAAAGGTTTTTATTGCCGTTACACCAGCCTGTTGTTCCGTTCCGCTTTTCCCGAAAGTCTTTTGCTGAGAGCGCAAGAAGCGGTCCATCACCTTAAGATCCTTTTCTGTCAGTTGCAAGGCCGCTTCGACCCAGATTTGGGTTATATCCATCATCTCCTGATAGGTGACAGGGTTGAATCGATGCCGCGCCTTTTGCAGCGCCATGTATCCATTGGAACAGCGGGCTTGTTTTGCAACGTAATTTCGTACTGCCTCGATGCCTTCACCGTCCTCCGCCAGCTCATCAACCAAGCCAAGCTCATGGAGTTCTTCGGCGGAGTAGATCTTCCCGCTCAGTATCATCCTTTCTGCTTTTGTGACCCCGATCTTTCTGGCTGCCATGCTGAAAGCGCCATGGCCGGGTATAAGGTTGAACAGCATTTCCGGGAAGCCCATTTTTGCGCTGCGTTCGGCAATGATCACGTCGCTTGAAAGTGCTGCCTCAAGCCCTCCTCCCAATGCATCACCCTGAACCAGGGAAATGGTGATCAATGGAAAGGTGTAATGACTCGTTCTGGTATATATCACATCCAGGCATTTGGCCGAGTATTTCAGCAAAGCCTGGCGGTCCTTGCTTTTGATCAGAGAGGAAAATAACCCGAGATCTCCGCCGAGATTGAATATTCCCGGTGTCAAGGAAGCTGCTACCGCGTAGCGAACAGCATGCAACTGATCCCCGATCTTGATCTTGCCGCCGGACTTTTCAAGTATTTTTTGATGGTGATCCAGATCATCCAGCAATTCCTGGTGGCAGCAAGGTATGCCCTGCGGATTCATCTCGGTCCACAAAACCCCATACTCGGGATCGAACCTGGTGGATATTTGAGAATATTTGATTTCCAGCGGACTAACCTCAAACGGCAAGATTTCCAACTGAACTGTTTCGCTATTGCCCCAAGTTCCTGGCTTCCCCATTTCGTTATCCCCTTGATATAGTGTTCGTGCATTGAAATAAAACACTTACAACCCATTCCTGGACGAGCTATGATCATCCCGATCCAGACTCAAATAAGATTCCACAAATAGCCAATTCATCGATTTGCCACGTTGCTTAAGCTAACAAGCTTCACTATCCGGTCAAGCGAGGAATAGAAAGGGAAAACCGGGTTATTTGTCACTTTGGCACTCACTGCCAACCAGCTCGGAACCCAGCCGATTTATTATGTCCGTTATAATGATGCGCAATTCAACGGTCACTTTCTTCCATGCCTTCCATTCAGATACTGCCGGACCTGCTCATCAATCAGATCGCTGCCGGCGAGGTCATCGAGCGTCCCGCTGCTGCACTCAAGGAACTGATGGAAAACAGCCTGGATGCGGGTGCGACCGACATCGCGGTGCAACTGGAAGGCGGCATCAAGCTGATGCGTGTGCGTGACAACGGCACTGGCATCGCCAAGGACGAACTGAAACTGGCGCTGATGCGCCACGCCACCAGCAAGATCGCATCTCTGGATGACCTGCAACAAGTCGCCAGCATGGGCTTTCGCGGTGAAGCACTGGCAAGCATTGCTGCGGTTGCGCAAGTCACCCTGACAAGCCGCACGGCTTCTGAAAGCCATGCTTGGAAGATAGAAGCGATGGATGGAAGACTCAGCGAGATCGCGCCCGCAAGCCATGCGCAAGGCACCACGGTGGAGATCCGCGAGCTGTATTTCAACACCCCGGCGCGGCGCAAATTCCTCAAGAGCGAATCCACCGAATTCGCCTGGTGCGAGGAAGTCTTCAAACGCATCGCGTTATCGCGCCCCGAAGTCGCCTTCTCGCTGCAACACAACGGACGGACGGTGTGGCAATTGCCCTCCGCCCCCCCTCTCCCGAAGGCGGGAGAGGGGTCGGGGGAGAGGGAAGCCGCATTGAAGCGCGTCGCCGCATTGCTCGGCGACGAGTTCGGCCAGGCTGCAGTATCGGTATCTCGCAAGGCGGCGAGCATTTCTCTGCAGGGCTTGGCCGCTCTGCCCGCCTATTCACGCTCCAGCCGCGATACGCAATATTTTTTCGTCAATGGCCGTTTCGTGCGCGACAAGGTCGCAGGCCATGCGCTGCGCCAGGCATATCAGGATATTTTGCATCATCAGCGCCATCCGGCCTTCGTGCTGTTTCTCGATCTGCCGCCCGAGCAAGTGGACGTGAACGTGCATCCCGCCAAGAGCGAGGTGCGCTTCCGCGAGAGCCAGGGGATACATCAATTCATTTTCCATACGCTGCAACAGGCACTCGCCGTTCCCGCAAGCGGACAGGAGACACGCACACCCGAACCGCAGCGCCCCGCCTTGTTCATGCCGACGCAACAGTCCATGCGGCTAAGCGTTTCGGAACGGGAAGCTTCTTACCGCCTGTGGGGAGAGGCCGCCGTAGCGCGTGATGCGCATACCCATCCTGACATAGAAAAAGCGTCCCTTGCAGATAGGCGAGGAAGCGAGCACCGCGCAACGCAGCAATTCGACCGCGCAGTAGCTTTGTCGATGTCAGGTGAGCATCCGCTCGGTTATGCCCTCGCGCAACTTTCCGGCATCTACGTCCTCGCGCAGAATGCACAGGGCCTGATCGTCGTGGACATGCATGCCGCGCATGAGCGCATCGTGTACGAGAAGCTCAAGGACGCATTGGATGCCGAAAAAATCGCCACGCAGCCGCTGCTGATCCCGGTAAGTTTCTATGCCGACCGATTGGAAGTGGCGACCGTGGAGGCCGAACAGGACGCGCTCCACAGACTGGGTTTCGACATCGCCCCGCTCTCGCCGACCACGCTGGCCGTGCGCGCGATGCCGGTGATGCTCAAACAATCCGAAGCCGAAGCCGCCGCGCAGGACGTGATCGCCGAACTGCGCGAATATGGCGCTGCCCGCGCGATGACCGAACGGCGCGACGAGTTGCTCGCCACAATGGCCTGCCACTCCGCCGTACGCGCCAACCGGCAACTGACCATACCCGAGATGAACGCCATCCTGCGCGAGATGGAACAGACCGAACGCTCTGGCCAGTGCAATCACGGGAGGCCGACCTGGTTCCAGGTGACGCTGGCGGAGCTGGATGCGATGTTCATGCGCGGGAAATGAGCATGGATCAACGCAAGCCGCCCTTGATCCTGATGATCCTCGGCACCCTTGCACTGGTCGGTGTTCCACTTGTGTTCTTCATCTTCGGTTGGCACAGCGTGGACGTCGCCTGCGAACGCAGCGGGCAAATCATCACCTGCCACATCGAAGAAAGTTTTGCGGCTGGCCTGTATGTACGCAAGGTCGTCGCGACAGGTGTAACCGGCATCGGCTATGAGACGCACCATAGCCGCAGCAGCATCGGCTCCATGCAAACCATCCTGACCAGCAATCTGGCGTTCGACACTTCCAACGATGCAGTCGATATCACCGTAATCGCCAGCAACACCGCTGACGAAGCTAAGAAACAACTGATTCTGGCGTTCCGTGCCTGGCAGGACAGCGCGACCTCCCAATCGTTTTCGCACCATGCCAGCATGATCGACATCTTCGGCTGGCTGGGTGCTGCCGGTGTGGCTTTCTGGGCATGGCTGCTGTTTTCCTGGCCGTACTATTATTGGAAAAAGCACAAGCCATCGCTGCAATGAATCCTTCGGTCACGCGCATCGCTTTCGCCAGCTTCATCGGCACCGCCATCGAGTTCTACGATTTCTACATCTACGGCCTCGCGGTGGCGATGGTGATCGGGCCGGTGTTCTTCCCCAGCAGCGATGCCACGGCGCAATCGCTGAATGCCTTCCTGACCTTCGGTATCGCGTTCCTCGCGCGCCCGTTTGGCGCGCTGCTGTTCGGCCATTTCGGCGACCGCATCGGGCGCAAGACGACGCTGGTCGCTTCACTCTTGGTGATGGGCGTTTCCACCACGCTGATCGGTGTGCTGCCGGGTTACGACACGGTGGGCTGGGTGGCGCCTGCGCTGCTGTGCCTGCTGCGCTGCGGCCAGGGCATCGGCCTCGGCGGAGAATGGGGCGGCGCAGCCTTGCTGGCGGCGGAATATGCACCGCAAGGCAAGCGCGGCTGGTTCGGCATGTTCCCGCAACTCGGCCCTTCGATCGGTTTCCTGTGCGCGGTCGGCAGTTTCCTGCTGCTGGCGAATACGCTCGACGACGCGCAGTTCCGTGGATGGGGCTGGCGCATTCCCTTTCTTGCGAGCGCGTTGCTGGTCGCCGTCGGCCTCTACGTGCGGCTCAAGCTTGCGGAGACGCCGGTGTTTCTCAAAGCTATGCAAACCACCGTTCGCCCTGAGTCCTTCGCCCCCGTTCGTCCTGAGCTTGTCGAAGGGCGAACCGCTCATGCTTCGACAGCACGAACGGATATTGGGATTCCGTTATCGGAACTGTTCAGGCATCACGCCAAACCGCTGTTGCTGGGCGCGCTGTCCATCGTGGTGTGCTACGCGCTGTTCTACATCTCCACGGTGTTTTGCCTGAGCTACGGCGTCGCCACGCTGCATATCCCACGCCCGCAGTTCCTCTCCATGCTGTGCATCGCCGTGCTGTTCATGGCTGCGTCCACGCCGCTCTCGGCAATCGCGGGAGACCGTTACGGGCGCCGCCCGGTGTTGCTGGTCGCGGGCAGCGCGGCCTTGTTGTCCGGCTTCCTGTTGGAGCCTATGCTGAACAGCGGCTCGATGATTCAGATCACCGCCTTCCTCTCCATCGAACTGTTCCTGATGGGCGCGACCTTCGCCCCGCTGGGCGCGCTGTTGCCGGAATTATTTCCGACTGCGGTGCGCTACACCGGCGCGGGTGCGGCCTACAATCTCGGCGGCATCCTCGGCGCATCGCTCGCGCCCTACATCGCGCAACAACTGGTGCAATACGGCGGCCTCGCCTGGGTGGGCGGTTATATCTCCGTCGCTGCGGCGATCAGTTTGCAGGCCGTATTTTTGATGCGCGAAACGCGGGACAGGGAGTTGGCATGAACCGGGACAACCCCTTAAAACCAAGCGCAGTTGTATGAGCGGCTCCTAGCCGCGATTCGCACGCAGGCCATGCTCCTACAAAGGACTGCCTGATGGGTAATCTGGAATGAACGAATCCCCCCCCGCCATCTTCCTCATGGGACCCACCGCCAGCGGTAAGACCGGGGTTGCCGTTGAGCTTGCGCAAACATTGCCGGTGGAGATCATCAGCGTGGATTCAGCGCTGGTGTATCGTGACATGGATATCGGTACCGCAAAACCGGATGCCGCTACCCTTGCCCGCGCTCCGCACCACCTGATCGACATTATCAATCCCACCGAGGCATACTCCGCCGCCGCATTCCGTCATGACGCGCTGCGGCTGATGGCCGACATCACGCAACGCGGCAGGATTCCCCTGCTGGTCGGCGGCACGATGCTGTACTTCAAGGCGTTGCGCGAAGGCCTGAGTGCATTGCCTCAAGCCGACGCCGCACTGCGCGCCGAACTGGATGCCGAGATCGCGCGACACGGCATCAAGCACCTTCACGCCAAACTCGCCGAGGTGGATGGCGAAACCGCCGCGCGTTTGAAGCCGGCCGATACGCAGCGCATCCAGCGCGCGATGGAAATCTACCGCATCACCGGGAAACCGATGTCGGCCATGATCAAGCACAAGGCGAACACCACACTACCTTATCGTATCCTGCCCATCGCCCTGATCCCGGGCAGCCGCAGTTTGTTGCACCAGCGCATCGCCACACGATTCAAGCATATGCTCGAACTGGGTCTGGTTGACGAACTGCGATCGTTGAGACTGAAGTACCGATTGCATGCCGACCTGCCCTCGATGCGCTGCGTGGGATATCGCCAAGCTTGGCAATTTCTGGATGGCGAGATCGATAAAGCGCAACTGCTCGAAACCGGCATCACTGCCACACGACAACTCGCCAAAAGGCAATTGACCTGGCTGCGCTCGATGCCTGACAGCATCGAAATCGACTGCTTTTCTCCTGACCTTGAACAACAAGTTCGCACGGCCATCGCTGACTAAGCACGCCGTTTGCGGCATAATGCACGCCTATTTTTTGAAAGTCAGGTGCTATGAAAATTGCCATTGCCGGTACCGGTTACGTAGGCCTTTCCAACGCCGTCCTGCTTGCCCAACACAATGAGGTGGTGGCAATCGACATCGTTCCTGAAAAGGTCGAAATGCTTAACCGCAAGCAGTCGACCATTGAAGATGCCGAGATTGAGGATTATTTGAGCCACCGGACCCTCAACCTTAAAGCAACCTTGGACAAACGTGAAGCCTATACCGGTGCGGACTATGTCATCATCGCCACGCCGACAGACTACGACCCGGAGACCAACTACTTCAACACCCGTTCGATCGAATCGGTAATTCAGGATGTCTTGAGCATTAACCCGCAGGCAGTGATGGTGATCAAATCCACCATTCCGGTCGGATACACCGTCAAAGCCCGATCCAGGTTTAATTGCAGCAATCTGATTTTCTCACCGGAGTTTTTGCGCGAGGGCCGTGCGCTGTATGACAACCTGCATCCCTCGCGCATTGTCGTCGGCGAACGTTCGAAACGCGCCGAGACCTTTGCCGATCTTCTCAAGCAAGGCGCGATCAAGCAAAACATCCCCACCTTGTTTACCGACTCGACCGAGGCCGAGGCGATCAAACTTTTCGCCAATACCTACCTCGCCATGCGCGTGGCCTACTTCAACGAACTCGACACTTATGCGGCCACTCACGGGCTTGATACAAAACAGATCATCCAGGGGGTAAGCCTGGACCCTCGTATCGGCGATTACTACAACAACCCCTCGTTCGGTTACGGCGGCTACTGCCTGCCCAAAGACACAAAACAACTGCTCGCCAACTATCAGGATGTCCCGCAAAACCTGATCAATGCTATCGTCGAGTCAAACACCACGCGCAAAGATTTTGTTGCGGCAAGTATCGTCAAGCGCAACCCGAGGATAGTCGGAATTCATCGCCTGGTCATGAAGAGCGGGTCTGACAACTTCCGTTCTTCCAGCATCCAGGGCATCATGAAACGCATCAAGGCCAAGGGTATCGAAGTCATTGTTTATGAACCTGCGCTCAAGGGGCCGGAGTTTTTCCACTCCAGAGTGGTGAATGATTTGGATCAATTCAAAAAGGAGTCCGACATCATCGTTGCCAACCGCATTACTGACGACATCCGGGACGTGTCAGACAAGATTTACAGTCGTGATTTGTTTGGTAAGGACTAGGGTCCCTGGCGAGGCAAATGCGACGTTTTCCGCCTATGATCCGGTAGCAGGAAAGCCTTCAAGAGCCCGGACTTCAACGTGATCAAGGCCCGACTGAACCAGCCGGTGTCTTCGACGGGCGCAATCTGTTCGAACCCGAGATCGTCTCCGCAATGGGCATCGAGTATCACGGCATCGGGCGGGAAAGCGAAATGACGGGAAGCTAGCTGTTCTTGCCAGTGCGTCTGGCCAGGGATATTTCCGCATCTGCGTGGG
>JBARHM010000244.1:0-2051 GCA_049799235.1 Gallionella sp. | reverse complement strand
GTCGTTTTCATGGCTAAATAACGCTGCAGGGCGCTGGCCGATGACGACGGACGGGTGTCGAATTGTGAGGAATTGTTACCAGGCAGGGATTCGCCCTGTGAGACAATTCAACAATAGACGGTCGGATCGCTGTGTGGTCGCCACAATCCGTCTGCAGAAATGAAAAAAGGCCTTGTATTGACAAGGCCTTCGATCAGAATCGCTGGTGCCCAGGAAGGGACTCGAACCCCCACGGAGTTACCCGCTAGTACCTGAAACTAGTGCGTCTACCAATTCCGCCACCTGGGCACAGGTGCGAAGAGGGGCGAATTATAAAGAAAGTAAATGACATGTCAAGAAAAAAACCATCGAAGATCCGCCGTGCCGACCCGTTCTACGAACGCGAAGTGAAGCGTTATGAATCCCCGCTGCCGTCGCGGGAGTACGTTTCGCAGATGCTGGCCGACGAAGGCCGGCCGCTGACCCTGGCCGAACTCACCGAACTGCTGGACATCGACGGCAGCGAGCGGGAGATGTTCCAGCGTCGCCTCGGCGCCATGGAGCGCGAAGGCCAGCTGATGCGCAACCGCAAGGGTGCCTACATTCTGCCCGAGCGCGCCAGCCTGACGGCGGGCAAGATTCAGGGGCATCCGGACGGCTACGGCTTCCTGGTCCCCGATGACGGCACGGCCGACATCTTTCTCGACCAGCACCAGATGGGCAAGGTGCTGCACGGCGACCGCGCGCTGGTGCGTGTCACCGGCATCGACCGCAAGGGGCGGCCGGAGGGCAGCATCGTCGAGGTCACCGAACGGGCCAATACGCGGGTCGTCGGCCGCGTCTTCGTCGAGCACGGCGTCGTGTTCGTGGTGCCGGAGAACCGCCGCATCGCCCAGGACATCCTGGTGCCGCCCGAGAAGAGGGCGAAGATCAAACCGCAGACGGGGCAGGTGGTGATGGTCGACATCATCGAGCAGCCGAGCAAGTTCTCACAGCCGATCGGGCGCATCACCGAGGTCCTCGGCACCTATGCCGACCCCGGCATGGAGATCGAGATCGCCTTGCGCAAGCACGATCTGCCGTTCGAATTCTCCAAGCCCGCGCTGGCCGAGAACAAGGCGTTGCCGGACAAGGTCAAAAAGGCCGACCTGGAAGGGCGCGAGGATTTGCGCGACCTGCCGCTGGTGACTATCGACGGCGAGACGGCGCGCGACTTCGACGACGCCGTGTATTGCGAAAAGCAGGGGCGTGGCTGGCGGCTGGTGGTGGCGATCGCCGACGTCTCGCATTACGTCAAGCCGGGCATGACCCTCGACAAGGAGGCCATGGAGCGCGGCAATTCGGTCTATTTCCCGCGCCGGGTGATACCGATGCTGCCGGAAAAGCTGTCCAACGGCATTTGCTCGCTGAACCCGGATGTCGAGCGCATGGCCATGGTCTGCGACATGGACATCAGCGCCGCCGGCAAGATCGGCAAGTACCGGTTCTATCGCGCGGTGTTCCGCTCGCACGCGCGGCTGACCTACAACCAGGTGTGGTCATGGCTGTCCGCCGAAGCGAAGCCGGAAGGCGATAACCACAAGGCGCTGCAGCCGCACCTGCAGAACCTCTACAAGCTGTTCCAGGCGCTGCACACGGCGCGCGGCCAGCGCGGGGCGATCGATTTCGAGACGACCGAAACGCAGATGGTCTTCAACGAGCAGGGCAAGATCGAGAACATCGTGCCGGTGGTGCGCAACGAGGCGCACCGCATCATCGAGGAATGCATGCTGGCGGCCAACGTCTGTGCCTCCGATTTTCTGGCGGCACACAAGCAGACCTGTCTTTACCGCATCCACGAAGGCCCGGGTGAGGAAAAACTCAAGAACCTGCGCAGCTTCCTCGGCGAATTCGGGCTTGCGCTGGGCGGTGGCGACGATCCGAAGGCCAAGGATTACGCCAAGCTGCTGGAACAGATCAGGCCGCGCCCCGATTTCCAGCTGCTGCAGACGGTGATGCTGCGCTCGCTGCGTCAGGCCAGGTACAGCCCCGACAACGTCGGCCACTTCGGTCTTGCCTACGAGCATTACACG
>JBARHM010000243.1:0-5583 GCA_049799235.1 Gallionella sp. | reverse complement strand
GCGATGCACATGGTTCGCGAAGAGGGTTTTCGCGTAGCCAACGTGGATGCGACCTTAATCGCGCAGGAACCGAAAATGGCGCCGCATATTTTTCAGATGGTGGCAAACATCGCTGCCGATCTGCGCTTGGAGAAAAGTGCTGTCAATGTGAAAGCAACTACCACCGAAAAGCTGGGCCTTACCGGACGCGGCGAAGGAATCGCGGCATTGGCGGTGGTGTTGCTGCTGGCAGAATAAATCAATGGAAACCTGATGCAAGTATTGGCTCTGGACACCTCCAGCGAATACTGCTCGGTCGCGCTGTGGCAGGATGGCACAGTCATCGAGCGTTGCGATCTGGTCGGGCAAAGACATTCCGAAGTATTGATAGAGATGGTGGACTCGCTGCTGCGCGATGCCGATGTGAAGCTGGCACAACTCGATGGCATCGCATTCGGCATGGGGCCGGGATCTTTTACCGGGGTGCGTATCGCCTGCGGCTCGGCGCAGGGACTGGCACTCGGTGCGAATCTTCCCGTGGCAGGGATATGCACACTGCAGGCGCTTGCCGAAGCTTCCGGCAAACTGCGGGTGATCGCGGCACTGGATGCGCGCATGGCCGAACTGTACCTTGCCGCATACGAAAAGCGCGATGGTGCATGGATAACTGTGATCGAGCCTTGCCTGTGCAGGACGGAGGATGCGCCCATGCTGTCCGGTTCCGGCTGGTTTGGAGCGGGCAGCGGCTTTGCGGTGCAAGGCGATGCCTTGGTCAGCAGATATGCCGGACATTTGCAGGGCGTTGATGGCTGCGCAATACCGCGGGCCGCAGCGATCGCAGTTCTCGGTGCAGCGCGATTCGCGCTCGGACAGGGTGTGGATGCGGCTGAAGCATTGCCGTTGTATCTGCGCGACAGAGTGGCACTGAAGACCTTTGAAAGAGTCCAGCATTAGGGATCCTTCAATGCGCGTCATGACACCAGAGGACGTGGATGCGGTTCTCGGCATCGAACTGGCGGTGCAAGCCTATCCCTGGACGCGGGGAAATTTCATGGATGCGTTTAATCACGGCTATGAGTGCCGTGTAGATGAGGATCAGGGCGAGATACGCGGCTATGCGATCCTGATGCCGGCGGTGGATGAGGCTGAACTGCTTAACATCGGCGTGTCAGCAGCATGGCAGCGCAAGGGGCTGGGGCGGATGATACTGAACGAGATGCTGCAGAAGGCGCGTGCGATGAATATGAAGCGCGTGTTTCTCGAAGTGCGACCATCCAACGTCGCTGCGATCGCGTTGTATAGGTGTTCCGGCTTCGATCTGATCGGGGTGAGGCGCGGCTATTATCAGAATGCCAACGGCAGCGAGGATGCGCTGGTGATGGCTTGCGATTTAATGGATGAGGAAAATGGACAGGCGTGAAGCGGTGCTGCGCGAACTGAATCTGTATCCTTTATGGATGCGGCGTGATCAGCCTGCACGAATGGCAGGCGATCCGCTACCCGCTGAAGCAGTAGCTGAATCGGCTCCGCCGGTTGATGCCGAGCTGACAGCACACAAGGTTTCTGCTAATGCCGATACATCGATCACCGTGCCGAGTACTGCGCTTGATGGACTCGGCTGGCCCGAACTGAAGCAGAGGGTGCATGACTGTACTGCCTGCAAACTGCGCGCGGGTTGCACGCAGACGGTGTTCGGCGTGGGCGACGAGAAAGCAGACTGGCTTTTCATCGGCGAGGGTCCGGGGGCGGACGAGGATGCGCTGGGTGAACCTTTCGTGGGCCAGGCAGGCAAGCTGCTGGACAACATGTTGCTGGCGATCAAACTCAAGCGCGGCAATAACGTGTATATCGCCAATGTAGTGAAGTGCCGTCCGCCGGGCAATCGCACACCCGCAGCGGATGAAATTGCGACCTGCTTGCCGTATCTGCAGCGACAGATTGAACTGATGAAACCCAAGTTGATCGTGGCACTGGGCAAGGTCGCCTCGAATGCGTTATTGGGAAGGGAAGCAACACTTGCTAGCCTGCGGGGCAAGCTTCATGACTACCAGGGGATTCCTCTTATCGTCACTTATCATCCGGCCTATTTGTTGCGCAGCCCGACAGAAAAAGCCAAGGCGTGGCAGGATTTGCTTCTGGCGGTGCATACAATGCAAAAGACGTAGGGTCAAGCCCCGCGCCTCCATCAGTGCGTTCCTACATCTGTCCCCAGTCCTGGTCATGTCCATGGCGCTTGTACAGCGCTGCCATGATGCCGGCCAGCAGCAGTCCGAACACCAGAATGATCAGGTAGATGCTGAATTCCAGTTTTTCCATCACCGCATACAGTCCCAGCATCGCAAAGATGCTCAGGTTCTCGTTGAAATTCTGCACCGCGATCGAGCGTCCCGCGCCCATCAGCAGGTGGCCGCGATGTTGCAGCAACGCATTCATCGGCACTACGAAGTAGCCGCCCATCGCGCCAATCGCGATCAGCAGCAAAGTTGCCAGCGTGCTGTTGGTGATCGGGATCATCACCAGCACCAGCAAGCCCATTGCGATGCCGACCGGCAGCACTTTGACCGAATGTTCCAGCTTGACGAATTTGGCCGCCAGTACCGAGCCGATCGCAATGCCGATCGCTACCCAGGCGGTGAGTTTGGCGCCGTCACCGATGTTGTAGTTCAGGGCTATCGCAGCCCAGGCCAGCACCAGCAGCCGCAGCGTGGCTCCCGCACCCCAGAACAGGGTGGTGACCGCGAGCGAGACCTGGCCGAGCGGATCTTTCCAGAGCAGTCGGAAGCAGTGCCAGAAATCTTTGGACAGAGAGATAGGGCTGCGGCTGAACGGCCTGTGCTCGATAGGCACGTACGGAATGTAAAGGTTGAAAATCGCAGCGGCGATGTAGATCAGCACTGTTAAGACGATAGTCAGTTCAGCTGCGCTATCGAGCCGGGGAATATTCAATGCATGCAGGATCGGCGTGGAGATGGAGGGACTTATGAGCATGCCGCTCACCACTGCACCGAGCACGATGGCGGCTACGGTAAGTCCTTCCATCCAGCTGTTTGCCTTGACCAACTGGCCCGGCGGCAGATATTCGGTGAGGATGCCGTATTTGGCAGGGGAATAGGCTGCGGCACCCAGACCGACGAGACCATAGGCCATCAAAGGATGGAGTCCGACCAGCATTGCGATACAGCCTGCCAGCTTGACGATGTTGCTGATGAACATCACGCGCCCCTTGGGCAGCGAATCGGCAAATGCGCCGACGAAGGGGGCCAGCACGATGTAGGAAATGATGAAACCCTGTTGCAATACCGGCGTGTGCCAGGCCGGCGAGCTGAGATCCTTGAGCAGGGCGATGGCGGCAAACAGCAGGGCGTTGTCCGCGAGCGCGGAAAAGAACTGCGCCGCGAGGATGGTGTAAAAGCCGCGATTCATGTTCTTTCGGCGGAGGCTAATGTGCGCAGCACGTTAAAGGCCGCAACGCGGCCTGGCCGTAGCCAAAAAAACTGCGCCGCCAGGATGATGTAGAAACCGAGATTCATTAGTTAAAGAATTTTTTATCAATTCGTTTTATAACACGAAAGTATTGCCCCTGCTATCATTCGGACTGTCAAAACCCTTTCAGTAAGCCGATTTACATGCCCCGTCCGATACAGGCCAAGCTGGACTTGAGTGCGCTGGAGAGCAATCTCGAAGTGGCGCGCCGGGCCACGTCATCTCGCATCATGTCCGTCATCAAGGCTGATGGATACGGGCACGGTTTGCTGCGCGCGGCCGAAGCCTTGTCAGCGACAGACGGATACGCGCTGCTGGATTTGCAGGACGCGGTGCTGCTGCGAGAGTCGGGTTTTCGCCAGACCATCCTGCTGCTGGAAGGTTTTTTCAGTTCGGAGGATTTGCCCGTCATCGCCGAATATGACTTGAACTGCGTGATCCATAGCGCCGGGCAGATCGCCTTGCTGGATGCCTATCCGGGAAACGGGGCGCTGGACGTCTGGCTCAAGGTGAACAGCAGCATGAACCGTCTGGGTTTTGCGCCGCAGCAAGTGGCTCAAGCCATGGAACAGTTGCGTCGCCATCGCGCGGTGCGCGACATCACGCTGATGACGCATTTCGCCAATGCCGATGAGGCGCGCGGCGTGGCCGGGCCGCTCGCCTTTTTCAACGAGATCGCGGCGCCTTATCGCGTTCCGCGCTCGCTGGCGAATTCCGCCGCCTTGCTGCGCTATCCGGCAACCCACGCCGACTGGGTGCGCCCCGGCATCATGCTGTATGGCGCGTCGCCGTTTCCTGAAATCAGCGCGCAGCAACTGGGGCTAAAACCCGCGATGACGCTGAACAGCCGCATCATCGCCACACAGTCTTTGCGTGCCGGAGATGAGGTCGGCTATGGCGCGTTGTTCCGTGCCGAACATGCGATGCGCATCGGCATCGTCGCCTGCGGATATGCCGATGGCTATCCACGCCATGCGCCTAATGGCACGCCGGTGCTGGTAGACGGCCAGCGCACGCGATCGGTCGGGCGCGTCTCGATGGATATGCTGCATGTAGATTTGAGCAGCTTGCCGCAGGCTGATGTCGGGAGCCGCGTGGTACTCTGGGGTGAGGGCATGCCGATCGAAGAGGTGGCGCGCGCCGCGGGTACGATCAGCTATGAATTAATGTGCGCGCTGACCGCGCGTGTGCGTATCGTGACTTGAGAGTACGGAGAAAGACATGCTGGGCATCCTGGGCGGCAGCGGCGTTTATAACATAGAGGGTCTGGAAAATACCCGCTGGGTGAAGGCTGCATCTTCATTCGGCGAACCTTCGGATGAAGTCCTGATCGGCGAGTTGAGCGGACAGCCCATAGCTTTCCTGCCGCGCCACGGCAGGGGGCACAAGATCCCGCCCTCGGAGATCAACTTCCGCGCCAACATCGATGCGCTCAAGCGACTCGGCGTGACCGACATCGTCTCGGTCAGCGCGGTTGGTTCGCTGCGTGAGCATCTCACGCCGGGCATGTTCGTCATCGTCGACCAGTTCATCGACCGCACTTTCGCAAGGGAGAAAAGTTTCTTCGGCAGTGGGCTGGTCGCGCACGTGTCGATGGCGCATCCGGTCTGCCATCGCCTCGGCGAGCATCTGTATGCGGCAGCGCAGCAGACCGGCATCCCTGTCGTGCGCGGCGGCACCTATCTGGTGATGGAAGGCCCGCAGTTCTCCAGTCTCGCCGAATCCGAGCTGTACCGCTCGTGGAAATGCGACGTGATCGGCATGACAAACATGCCGGAAGCCAAACTCGCGCGCGAAGCCGAGATCTGCTACGCCACCGTCGCGATGGTCACCGACTACGACTGCTGGCACCCTAACCACGACGACGTCACGGTCGATGCGATCGTGAAGGTGCTGCTGGCGAACGCCGACAAGGCGCGCGCGCTGGTTAAGGATGTTGCGCCGCGCGTGCACGGCGATGCCAGCGCAGCCGGATGCGGCTGCCGCAGCGTTTTGCAATACGCGATCATCACCGCGCCCGAAGCGCGCGACGCGAAGATGATCGAGAAGCTGTCCGCTGTGGCCGGGCGGATGTTGAATAAATGATTATTTCGACTGTAGGAGCGGGCCATGCCCGCGAAC
>JBARHM010000242.1:0-8370 GCA_049799235.1 Gallionella sp. | reverse complement strand
GCATGGTGTCCGGCCTGTTCCTGATAGGTTACGGAAGCATCCGGATTATGGTCGAGTTTACCCGCGAGCCGGATGATTTTCTCGGTCTGTTGTCTTTGGGCATGAGCATGGGGCAGTGGCTCAGTTTGCCTATGGTGATAGGCGGCGTGCTGTTGATGATATTGAGCAACCGACGCGCAACTTGACACTCTCGCACCTCTCGAACACTATTCTCATCGTCAACCACGACTGAATCATCATTTTGGACGACATCTCCATAGGCACGCTGTTTGCAATCCTGTTTTTGCTGCTGTTATGCAGCGGGTTCTTTTCCGGCTCGGAAACCAGCATGATGGCGATCAACCGCTACCGCCTGAACAGTCTGGTTCGCAAAGGCAACCGAAGTGCGAAGCTTGTCAGCCGTTTACTCGGCAAGGTGGATAAACTTCTCGGCTCCATCCTGCTCGGTAATACGCTGCTCAACGTCGCGTCGGCGGCGGTAACCAACATCATCATCCTGCGCCTGTTCGGACAAAACGATTTGGCCATACTTTTCGGCACGCTGGCTGTCACCTTCGCGCTGCTGGTGTTCAGCGAGATCATGCCCAAGATCATCGCGGCCAGTTATCCGGAACGCATCGCATTGCCGGCCAGCTATGTGCTTACGCCGATCATCACATTGTTTCATCCGGTGGTCTCGGTAGCCACTGCCATCGTAAAAGGCTTCCTGTGGTTGTTGCGCATCAGGATTCAGACCGATCAAAGCAAACAGAAGGTGACACTGGAAGAACTGCGCGGACTGGTATTGGATGCCGAGCACTTTCTGCCGCGCAAGCACCAGAAGATGCTGCTGAACCTGGTGGATCTTGAGCGTATCACCGTGAATGACGTGATGGTTCCGCGCAACCACATCGAAGCGCTGGATATCAATGCTGACCCGAACGAATTGCGCCAGCAGATCATTACTTGCCACCACACGCTGCTGCCGGTATATGCCGACACACCCAGCAACGTCATCGGCATCCTGCACCTCAAGCGTGTGCCTTCACTAATGCAGGAGGAAACACTGGATCTTGGCAAACTGCGCGAGATACTCCATGAACCCTATTTCATCCCTTCCGACACGCCGCTGCTCAAGCAACTGCAACAGTTTCAGGAGCGTCACTCGCGACTGGGATTGGTGGTGGATGAATACGGTGAGCTGCTCGGTTTGGTGACACTGGAAAATATCCTTGAAGAGATCGTCGGGGAATTCACGACGCAATCCCCGGCGCGAACCGGAAAGTTCCTGCGCCATGAGGATGGGAGTTTCCTGCTGGAAGGCAGCAGCAGTGTGCGCGAACTGAATCGCAAGCTGGGACTGTACCTGCCGCTGAAAGGCGCCAAAACACTCAATGGCCTGATACTCGAACATCTCGAAGACATTCCCGAACCCGGCACCAGCCTGAAGATCGCCGGCTATCCGATTGAGATCATTCAGACCCAGGATCGCATCGTGAAACTGGCGCGTATTTTCCCGGCACAGCCGAAAAACAGCAGTAGATAGGGTTCTTATAAACCGCGGTCATATTTTTTGCCACCCCGCGGCCCAAAACCCCGGCTTTACAAGATGCATAAAGCTCGGCATCATGCCCTCAACACTTGTTGAGTGACCCAAGGATGACACTATGGCTGTCGCACCAAAGACTCAAAAACCAAAAGAATACTCATATAGCTGGGAAGGCAAGGACAAAGCCGGCAAACAGGTCAAGGGGGAGATGCGCGCTCCGGGCGAGGCCAGTGTGTCAGCTCATCTGCGCCGCCAAGGCGTCAACGTTGTAAAAATAAAGCGCCTGAAAACTTCAGGCAAGGCCATTACCCCCAAAGATATCACGCTATTCACACGCCAGCTTGCCGTCATGATGAAGTCGGGCGTGCCTTTATTGCAGGCTTTCGATATCGTCGGCAAGGGACATAGTAATCCATCCGTTTCCAGGTTGCTGCTAAGTATCAAGACCGAGGTGGAGACCGGCAGCAGCTTGCAGCAGGCATTCTTGAAATACCCGCTGTACTTCGACGCCCTGTATTGCAACCTGATCGGAGCCGGTGAAGCGGCAGGTATTCTGGATGCATTGCTGGAACGTCTGGCAACCTATATGGAAAAGACCTTGGCCCTCAAGAGCAAGATCAAATCGGCGCTGTTTTATCCGATTTCCATTATCGTGGTAGCGTTCATCATCACCGCCGTTATCATGATTTTCGTGATCCCTGCGTTCAAGGAGCTGTTTGAAGGATTTGGCGCGAACCTGCCGGCGCCGACCCTGTTCCTGATGGCCATCTCCGATTTCTTTGTGGCTTATTGGTGGGCGATATTTGCCGGCATCGGCGGAGGTTTTTACGCGTTCTTCTATTTCTGGAAACGCAGCAAGAAAATGCAGCATTTCATGGATAGAATGCTGCTGAAGCTGCCCGTTTTTGGCGAACTGATACGCAAGGCAACCATCGCCCGCTGGACACGTACCCTTTCAACCATGTTTGCTGCCGGCGTGCCCTTGGTCGAATCGCTTGATTCGGTTGCCGGTGCGGCGGGCAATCAGGTTTATTACGAAGCCACCAAAAATATCCAGCGCGAAGTCAGCACCGGCAGCAGCCTGACCTCCTCGATGCAGAATACCGAGGTGTTCCCGAGCATGGTGCTGCAAATGGTCGCCATCGGTGAAGAAGCCGGATCGCTGGATGCGATGCTTGCCAAGGTGGCCGATTTCTTCGAGGCCGAGGTGGATGATGCCGTTGCGGCCATTTCCAGCCTGATGGAGCCCGTCATCATGGTGGTGCTCGGCACACTGATCGGCGGCATGGTAGTGGCGATGTATCTGCCGATCTTCAAGATGGGCGAAGTTATTTAATGGATCAGGAATCAGGGGTCAGGGATCAGGAGTCCGATTTCTGACATGACTGAATTATTCCTTATCCTCCAATCCTCACCGCTTCTGTTCGCCGCCATGTGTGGCGTGCTGGGCCTGATGGTCGGCAGTTTTCTCAATGTGGTGATCCATCGCTTGCCGAAGATGATGGAAATGGAATGGCAGCAACAATGCGCCGAGTTGTCCCACAGGGATGTCGTCGAGCATCCATCTGCAACTGAAATATTCCACCAGGGTTCACCGGAACACTGCAGCGGCATCAATCCTGAACCTGCCACCCACAAACCATACAATCTCATCATCCCGCGCTCAGCCTGCCCGCACTGCAATCATGTCATCAGTGCGTGGGAAAATATCCCCATCGTGAGTTATCTGCTATTACGGGGCAAATGCAAAAGCTGCGGCGCAGCGATCTCGCCGCGCTATCCGATCATCGAAGCGGTCAGCGGCATCCTGTGCGCCTATGCGGCCTGGCACTTTGGATTCGGTTGGGCTGTGGCCGGTGCACTGCTGCTGGTCTGGGCACTGCTGGCTCTCATGGCCATTGATTTCGACACGCAATTGCTGCCGGACGACATCACCCTGCCGTTGCTCTGGGCAGGACTGGGGTTCAACTTGTTCGAAGTCTTTACAAGTTTGCCCAGCGCGGTGCTGGGCGCGATGATCGGTTATCTCGCGCTGTGGAGCGTGTACTGGCTGTTCAAGCTCGCCACTGGCAAGGAGGGTATGGGCTACGGCGATTTCAAGCTGCTCGCGGCTATGGGTGCGTGGATGGGCTGGCAGATGCTGCCGCTGATCATTCTGCTTTCCTCGCTGGCAGGTGCGGTGGTCGGCATCACCCTGATCGCGGGGCTCAAGCATGGCCGCAACATCCCCATTCCATTTGGCCCTTATCTGGCCGGCGGGGGACTGATCGCGCTGTTCTGGGGACCAACGCTGACTCAGGAATATTTGCAGATACTGGGCCAGCCATGACCCTGTGCATAGGTCTTACCGGAGGGATAGGCTGCGGCAAAAGCACGGTCGCGGATATGTTCGCGAAACTTGGCGCCGGCATCATCGACACTGATGTGATCGCACACCGCCTGACTCAAGCCGATGGTGTCGCGATCCCGGCGATCCGCTCGGCGTTCGGAAATGCATGCATCAAGGATGACGGCGCACTGGATCGCGACAAGATGCGCGCATTGATTTTCTCGGATCCTGCCGCCAAGAAACGGCTGGAACTGATCCTGCACCCGCTGATACTGGAACAGGCCAAATCGCAATTGCAGCAATTGCATAACAAGCCTTATATCGTCATCGTCGTGCCTTTGCTTCCCCAAAGTCCTGCGTTTCAACAGCTGGTTCAGCGAATTTTGGTCGTGGATTGCGCCGAAGATAGCCAGGTTGCCCGCGTTGTCGGACGCAGTAGCATGAGTGAAGCGGAAGTACGCGCTGTTATCGCGCAGCAAACCCCGCGTGCGGACCGGTTGAAACTGGCGGACGATGTGATACACAACGATGCCGGCATGGATGGCCTGGCGACACAGGTTGCCGCTTTGCATCGACGCTACCTGAACGGCAGATTAGAACCTTTTATCCGGGCATCCGATTGACGGTATGAGGTTAATCACTATATCGTTCAATACTGATTTTTTCCCAAAGACACAGCGGACAGCAACGGCGTGATCAGCTACGAGTTCCCGATTAATGAAAAGATACGCACCCTGTTGCGCCTGGAGGACTTGTTCGCGCGTATCATTCACTTCACCGGACAGGAAAATAACAAAGATCATCACGCCGCGCTGATCACGCTGTTCGAGATCCTGGAAGTGGCCTGTCGCGCTGACTTGAAATCCGAATTGATGCAAGAACTGGAACGCCAGAAGCGGGCTCTTTCCGGTTTGCATAACAATCCCGCGATTTCTGAGGATGCCTTGGAAACCATCCTTGCGGAGATCGATCAGGCTTCCGCCGATCTGTTTGCGATGACCGGAAAAATCGGCCAGCGACTGCGGGAAAATGAATGGCTGATGGGCATTAAGCAGCGCGCCGTGATGCCGGGTGGCACGTGTGAATTCGACCTGCCCTCCTATCACTACTGGCAACGGCAGAGTGCCGACTCGCGACGCAAGGATCTGCGCACATGGCTGGCTCCGTTCCTTCCCCTGCATACTGGTCTGAACATCATCCTGCGTCTGTTGCGCGAGAACGGCAAGGTGCTGCATCTTGTCGCTCACAACGGCACCTTCCAGCAAATGCAGGGTGGGCGTGTCGCGCAGATCTTGCGGGTAAGACTGAACAGTGAGCTGGCATGCATACCCGAAATCAGCGCCAATAAATACGCCATCAACATCCGCTTCATCACCGCCGACTATGCCGCGAAATCCACGCTGTTCGATCAGGATGTACCATTCGAACTGACCTTCTGCATCCTTTCCTGATCATGCCGTCCAACCAGGCTCCCATCGTCACCTGTCCGCAGTGCGGCAAGGAACATCAGTGGGACACCAACAACCGCTTTCGTCCATTTTGCAGCGAACGCTGCAAGCTGATCGATCTGGGCAAGTGGGCGAACGAGGAATATCGCGTTGCTCAGCCGGCAGACAAGGACGAACAGGATTTTACCGAACCGCCTCACCATGCCTGACGCAATAGCGCAATTCCATGTGCGCCATGCTGCCATGCGGTCTGCATGTCAGAATGCGTCAAGCCGCCCAGCGCATACACCGGAATCGATGCGCCCGCCGCGATTGCCGCAAAGTTTTTCCAGCCCAGATACGGCGCCCCCGGATGCGATAGCGTAGCCAACACCGGGCTCAACAACGCGAAATCGCAACCCAGCGCCTCGGCTCGACGCAACTCGTCAGCGCTGTGGCATGAGGCCGCGCACCACTCCAAATCTGGACGCTCGCGTAACTCAATCAGTTGCGCAGCGGTCAACTGCACACCGTCCGCGCCAACCTCCTGCGCCAGCGCAATATCGGCATTGATCAGCAGACGCGCATCGTGCTGCCGGATCAGCGGCAGGATCTTCAGCGCCAGCTCACGCAGCACCTCGCGCGAATAATTTTTCTCGCGCAACTGCACCAGCCGCAAACCGTTACTCAGCGCAGCCTCCAGCCGCCGCATGAATGCTTCCTCACCCAACTCCTGCACATTGCTGATCGCATACAGAGGTGGCAATGACAGCGCGCGCAGGATGGGTGCATTGGCAGGCAGCATCGGTGAAACAGAAACCTGTCCCCTCTCCCCTTCCGGGGAGAGGGCTAGGGAGAGGGAGCGTTCCCAAGCAAACTGCTGACCCTCATGCGGGTGCAGCTCGCCGCTCCATGCCGTCACGCGGAAAAAATTCAGCCTCACCGTCGCATGCGGATAGGTGTACACGCGCGTTACCCACGGGTAGGCAATTGTGACTGTGATGCCCAGCTCCTCGCCCAGCTCGCGCACCAGCGCATGGCGGGGCGTTTCGCCGGACTCGATCTTGCCGCCGGGGAATTCCCAATAACCGGCCCAGATTTTATCGGGAGGGCGTTGGGCGAGCAGGAAGGAACCGTCCTCGCGTTGCAAGACAGCGGCGGCGACTTCGACGATTTTGGTTTTTTCAACTGAGTGATTCAATACAACCCCATTTTTTAGACCGTTCGCCCTGAGGTATCGAAGGGTGAACGTACTTAACATCAAAATCAAAACCGCCGGTGGTTGCCCGGCAGCAAATTACTTTTCTTGTCTTGCCAAGAAAAGTAACCCAAAGAAATCGCCCCCGGTTTGCCGCCGCTGCGCGGTACCCTGCGTTGCTCGACTGGTCAGGCGGCTGCGGAACTCGCACTGCGCGCTCAAACATAACCAGCGACTTGGCTGGCGTCGTTTGCCAGCTTAGTCGAATGGCTAGTAGTTTCATCAGTCCTCGCCGACATCCCCTGACCAGCCTCCGCTACTTGGCGGCGCACAGGGGAAAGACAAGCAAAAGCTCGAAAATCAATTCGGGTCGGCAATGCATAGCCCACCCGATGAGTTAAAGCAATACAGTCAAGAGAACATTACGACGAACGAAATGGGGTCGTTGAAGCAATCAATTTATTTGCCAATTCATGCTTTCCAACTGTCTCAATCATGCGACGAACAGAATTTACTGCGAGTGGACTCGAAATTGAGGGGCCCAAAATTATCTGAGAAACAATTTTATCAAGAGAAAAATTGTCAGATGTAACGCCATTAATTGGCTTGATTTTTAGTTTGAACTTTGGCTCGATCCCATTTCGTCCTATAGAGTAGTGAAGCATGCCGTCCATTCTGTGTTCGACATCTCGATCCCTTAAGTAAACTACTCGCCATTCTTTTTCCTCAGAAAATCCACGATGTTTAGTAAAAATCGAAAACATCTTTATGCGTTCAAATAGGGCGTATGCCGGCAAGTACAATTTATCATCAGGAACGTTATTCTTGCTTAGCAAGTTGGCAAATTCTCTAAATTTCGCATCAATCCATTGGCGACGATCATCTTGGGATGCATAGCTAACTTTAGAGATAATTAATGGCGATCCACCAATATGACTCAGCTGCGCAGCATCAAATATGATTGCAGCCCCATTGCCATTACTTCCGTATCCACGCCACATGGAAAGTAAGCCATCGGTATCCTTTTCGATGTCGTGTTCAGACAGGCAGAATACATATGTGTCGAATGCGTGCTCATTACTAAAACGATTAAGCTGATATTCAAATGCATTAAGGAGCAGGTCATAACGCTTTGGGTCATTGCATGCAAATTTGATTGCTTCATGCTGTCTAAAGGCTTGTGCTCCTTCAAGGATGCCAAACCTCAACTCCTCCATATCGTTCATGTACAGAGGATTTGAAAACCATATTTCGTCGTTAACCATGATACGCTCAAGGGTAGCTATTGATGTGTAATGAGCGAGTAGCGGTCGCTTGACTGGAAACGTCTCAGCATGTTGTATGTCCTGCCAGAGCGCCTGAAATGCGCCATAAATCTCATCATCAGATTTCATTTTTTCACTAGTACCATTAGATGTGACGAGTTGGATTATGCACGATCCGGAATAATTGGGTGTGTGGCCCAATTAGCCTACTGTGATGCACTCTTTGCGCACCGCCCATCCCCTGTGCGCCGCCTCGATCAGCCGCAAGGAAGCGGAGGTTTAGGCGAGCACTGATGAAACAACTAGCCATTCGACTAGGCTGAAAAAATACTTCAGCCAAGTCGCTGGTTATGTTCGAGCTCGCAGTGGGAGTTGCGCAGCCCCGCTTGCTTGCGGTTGATTGAGGGAACCCCCGCGGGGCGGCAAACCGGGGCGGCTTTTTCTTTGGTTCCTTTCTTTTGGCCGCGCAAAAGAAAGTAACTTGCTGCCGGGCAACCCCCGGCGAAGTTGACTTGGTTTTCCCCTCTCCCTAACCCTCTGATGGAACTACTAGCCATTCGACTAGACCATCAAAGAACGATGGTCAAGTCGCTGGTTATCCCGCAAGCGGGCGAGGGGAGTAT
>JBARHM010000241.1:0-2404 GCA_049799235.1 Gallionella sp. | reverse complement strand
CTGCATGGCCAGCTTCGCGCGCCCAGTAATCGGATTCGCGCAGCAGATCCGTCACGCTGTGCATATGGGTGGACAGTCTTTCCGCATCGCCTACCAGGCGCGCGCTGTACTCGATCACCCTTGCCATCGCGCTGCGGTCAAACGGCAGCAATGCTTCCTTCCGTGACAGCGTCGCAACCAGCCGGGCATAGAGCAGGTGGGTATCCGCATTGCGCTCGATCTGCTCCTCGAAATCCGCCGCCACCTTGAACAGCTCGCCGAATTCCGGGTCGTATTCCTGCAGCAGGTAATACAGCAGGCGGTCGCCGAACAGGACTATTTTGGCATCCAGCGGGATAGGCTCGGGCTCCAGCGACACGGTGCTGACCAGGCTGTACATCTGTCCCAGCGATTCGATGTAAATCTCGCGCGATTGCAGCGCCCGTTTCAACGCCTCCCAGGCGAAGGGTTGCACCAGCACCTTGCGGATATCCAGCAGCAGGTAGCCGCCGTTCGCCCGGTGCAGCGCTCCCGGTTTGATCAGCGTGAAATCAGTGACCAGCGCGCCGAGCTGGGCAATATGTTCGACCCGGCCGATCAGGTTGCTGTAGGTGGGGTTGTCTTCGCTGACGATGGGCGCACCGGATTTTGTACCGTTCGTCACCAGCACATTCACCTTGTAGCGCTGAAATGTCTCGTGCGTGACTATCGTCATGCCTGACAAGGTAAAGGATTCTTTCTGCTTGCGAAAATCGTCCCCGTTCTCGACCATGTCCTGCTGCACGATATCGAGATATTTCAACACCTCGGGCAGGTCGGCATAAGCAGAACGCAATTCGTCCATCATCTGCTCGACTGTAGCGAGCATGGTTTCGCGGTTGAGTTGCTTGACCCGTTCATTCCGTTCCCTCTGCCACTGCGGCACGTGGCTCAGGATCTTTTCCAGTCGCTTCTGCAATTCGGCGATGGCGGCTTCGAACCGGTTTCTTTCCTCTTCCGGCAGTTTTTCGTATTCTTCCGGGGGGATCACCTCATGGTTTCGTGTCGGGGCGAACGCGAATCCTTCCTGGGTGCGCAGCAGCACGATCTCCTGCTTCACGGCATCCTCTGCCAATTCATTGAACACCTGCTCCTGCCGCTTTTTGAACTCCTCATGGATCGCGCTTGCTTTGGCTCGATATTCATCGCTCTCGAACAGCGCAGGGATCGCGCTGCGCAAATAATCCACCAGCTTCTCCATGCGCACGCGCAACTCCGTGCCCTTTCCGGATGGCAGCCTGAGCGCCTGTGGTTTGTGCGGCTCGGTGAAGTTGTTCAGATAGCACCAGTCGGACGGCTCGTGTTCCTCCTTCGCTTTCTTTTCGAGGAACTGCCGCACCATGCTGCGCTTGCCTATACCGGTGGGGCCGAGCACGAAAAGATTGTAGCCATCATGACGGATGCCGGCGCCAAAACGCACAGCGTCCATCGCGCGCACCTGGCCGATGATCTCGGTCAGATCTTCGAGGTCTGCCGTGGTCTGGAAACTGAATTGTTCCGGATCGCAGGGATGGTGAAGCTGTTGCGCTTGCAGAGGTGTAGGGATAGTCATTTTATTTTTAGAAACGAATGATGTTGCCTTGTTTCGATTTCAGAATATCCTTTAGAGCGCTCGCATTATTTATCTTGGTGTGTCACCAAGGCTTTCACCCCCATCCCAACCTTCCCCCTCTAGGGGGAAGGAACCGATTCCCTCCCCCTTGAGGGGGAGGAGGAGGGCTAAGGTAGGGGTGAAATACTTGAAACACATAAAACGCCCTAATGAATTTTTTTGTTTTACTTGTTCTCCTTATACTCCGCATCCACCACCTTGCCGCGCGGTCCCGCGCCACTCGGGCGCGGTTCGCCAGTCGATGCACCGACGTCGGGCGGTGGCTCCGGCCCTTCCCAGCGGGTTTCCGCATAGGGGCCGCCTTTGCTTGCCTGCCCGGATTGCGAATAGAGCACCGCTCCAGCTTCCTGCAGCACTTTTCTCAGCGCTTCAGCGCGTTCTGTGGCGAGTGCGACATCTTTCCTGAGCAGCGCCTCCTTGGTCTCGCGCAACGCGCTCTCGATGCGTTTTTTCAAATCGTCGGTGAGTTTGTCGGAAAAGTTGGCGAGCATCTTTTCGGCTTCGTAGCAACCGGCATCAGCGGCATTGAGTTTTTCCGCATCTGCGCGCCGCTTCTTGTCGGCATCGGCGTAGCGCGCGGCATCTTCCACCATGCGTTTCTTGGTGTCTTCCGAAAGACGGGTGGAGCCGGTGATGCTGATCGACTGCGATTTGCCGCTGGCGGTATCCTTTGCTGAAACGCTGAGTATGCCGTTGGAGTCGATGTCAAACGTCACTTCGATCTTGGGAATGCCGCGCGGCGCGGGAGGCAGACCACCCAGGTTGAATTCACCC
>JBARHM010000240.1:0-4327 GCA_049799235.1 Gallionella sp. | reverse complement strand
TCGCTGCGCTGAAAGCCAGCCTGCTCCGTGAGAATACCAAAGTTGTGATCGCGCTTGGCAGGCAGGGCATGAATACGGCTGCGGCGCTGCACAACGGCATCGGGATATTGGTGGGCGGAGTGTTGACGGTGCCTGAAAGCGATGCTCGCTCACAACCGGTGATCAGCCTGACGCCGGATCCGGCACTGTTGTTTGCCCGCATGAAGGCGCTGATGCCTGAAACGAAGCGTGATTTCGTCGTTTATGACCCTGTCTTCAATGAGTGGCTGATCAAACTTGCCAGAGAAGCCGCCCGCGCCCAGGGATTGGAACTGGTGGCGTACGAGGCACAAGATCTGCGCAGCGCGGTACGGCACTATCAGCAGATATTCTCTACAATTGACGGTCGTAGCGATGTACTTTGGCTGCCGCAGGATTACACCACGGTGGAGGAAAGCTCGGTATTGCCTATGGTGCTGCAGGAATCATGGAATCGGGATATCGCAGTTTTTTCCAGCAATTCCGCCCACGTCCGTCGCGGTGTACTTTTTTCGCTTTATCCTGACAACCTGGGGCTGGGCAACACCCTTGCCGAATTGGCACTAGGATATTTGCGATCAGAAGAATATGGAAAAAGTGGCATGATGCCGTTGCGCGATGTACAAAGTGCTGTCAACCTGCGCACTGCCAAGCACCTGAGGCTGAAACCAGGCCGTGTGCAGGACTACGACACGACATTCCCCGAGCAATAACAAACTCGCTCATGAAAAAGTTCATCAACAAATTTATCCAGAAATTCACTTTTGAGGGCCAGCTTGGCATTACGGTTACGCTCGGTATTCTCTTTCTCGCGTTGTCTTCCGCGCTGGTGGGATCATGGCAGACCAACGAGCGCGTACGCACCAACCTGCTTGAGCAAGGTCAGCGCATCACTGAGAATCTTGCCCGCCAGAGCACCCTCGCACTGATTTATGCCTCTGCAGACAATGCCGCTGAAGTAGTGAAGGCTACCATGGCGTTTCCTGGCGTAGTCAGCGTAGAGATAAGCGACGTCAACAAGCATACTTTGTTGAAACGCGGAAGTACGGATCCCGCTGAATTTCCAACTGTAGTCGAAAAGGGCAACAGTGACCCAGGCACAGCCTTTCTCGATGCGGAAAGCCGGCATGCATGGCGTTTTGCGGCGCCGGTATATTCGCAGCCTGCTACCGAAACGCCATTCAGTATGCAGAATGTAACGCCGGAGTTGCTTGGCCATGTCTCTGTGGTGATAAGCAAGGCGGCGCTGTCCCAGACTACCACCGACATTTTTATCGCCAACCTGGCCACGTCGTTTTCGTTTGCGCTGCTGTTCCTGATACTTATCCACTTCCTGACCAACCGCATGACCCGGCCGCTCAAACAGTTATCGGACAGCATGGGACGTGCCAAAGCAGGCGAAACAGACGTGAGGTCCGATCTTTCCGGCCCCAGGGACATCGCGGATATGTCACATGCCTTCAACAGCATGATGAAGGTGCTTGAGGAACGCGAGGCGGCATTGAGGGTTGCCGCGATTGCCTTCGAGATCGAGGAAGGCATGATCGTTACCGATCAGCAAGAGGTGATCATTCGGGTCAACCGGGTATTCACGAAACTGACCGGCTACAGTGCCGAGGAAGTTATCGGGAAGAACCTGAACATGATCAAGTCGGATAACGAAGATGAGGCGTTCTACCCGCGCATGCGGGAAATCCTTCATCGCGACAATTACTGGCAGGGGGAAATATGGAACCGCCGCAAGAACGGTGAAATCTACCCGGAATGGCTGACCATTACCGCCGTTGTCGGGAAGGATGGCGAAATCACGAATTATATTATTGCGTTTTTTGACATCACGGAACGGAAGCAGGCCGAAGAAAAAATTCACACCCTTGCCTTTTTTGACCCGCTCTGCATGTTGCCCAACCGGAGGTTGTTGTTCGACCGCCTCCATCAGGCAGTCACGGCCAGCGCACGCAACAGGACCTGCGCCGGCCTCCTGTTCATCGATCTCGATAATTTCAAGATTCTGAACGATACCCGGGGGCACGACGTCGGCGACCTGCTGTTGATCGAGGTGGGCCAGCGTCTGCGAACCTGCATACGCGAGAGCGATACCTTGGCGCGTCTGGGCGGGGATGAATTCGTGGTGCTATTGGAAGATTTGAGCAAAGACAGAAAGCAGGCTGCCATCCAGGCGCGGGAGGTGGCAGAGAAAGTGCTGAAGGTCATCAGCCAGTCCTACATGCTGAAAGATATAGAGAATTACAGCACGGCAAGTATAGGCATCTCGCTGTTTGCCAATTCCAAACAAAATCTTGACGATTTGCTCAAACAGGCTGACACAGCCATGTACGCTGCAAAGAAATCAGGGCGCAATACCCTGCGCTTCTTTGATCCGGCCATGCAGGAAGCGCTGGAGGTTCGCAGCAAGCTCGAATCAGGCATGCGTAATGCTTTGCCAAACCATGAATTCGAGCTTTACTACCAGGTGCAGGTCGATAGCAATCAGCGCCACATCGGAGCAGAGGCACTGATCCGCTGGGTTAACCCGGGACAAGGCATGATCAGTCCCAGCGAATTCATTCCAGTTGCAGAAGATACCGGGCTGATTCTGCCGATCGGTCTATGGGCGTTGCAGACAGCCTGTGCACAACTTAAAGATTGGCAAAGCGATCCGCTTACTCGCGGAATGTCGCTTGCGATAAATGTCAGTGCGAGGCAGTTTCGTCAACCAGGTTTTGTCAAGCAAGTGCGCGAAGTTATCGAACAGAACTCGATTGATCCCTTGCTCCTTAAACTTGAATTGACCGAAAGCACGGTGCTTGAAAACGTCGTTGATACCATAGAAAAGATGCATGCATTGAAATCGATCGGCGTGCGCTTCTCCATGGATGATTTCGGCACAGGTTATTCATCACTGGCTTATCTGACGCAACTGCCTCTTGACCAATTGAAGATCGACCAGTCCTTCGTGCGCAACATCAGCAACAAATCGACCGATTGCATGATCATTCAAACTATTATCGGGATGGCCCACAATCTGGGCATAGAGGTGATAGCCGAGGGAGTGGAAACCAATGAACAGCGGGATTTTCTCTGGGGAGCGGGATGCAAGCTATACCAGGGTTATCTGTTTGGCAGACCGGTGCCGATCGGGGAATTCACTTCATCACTAAGTTAGCAGGGGTCTGCACACATCCCAACCATTTCAAAAAGGGATTATTCCGATATGCCGGCCCGTGCCCGAGCGATCGCTGCCGCTACCTGTAGTGGCGAAGTGCCGCCGGTATGGTTGCGGCTTGCAACTGAACCTTCCAGCGTCAGCACCTGATACACATCCTCTCCGATCAGTCCCGAGAAGTGCTGCAACTCGGCAAGTCCGATATCGGTCAAATCGCAGCCGCGTTGCTCGGCGAAGCGCACGGCCAGCGCAACGGCTTCATGCGCATCGCGGAATGGCATACCTTTCCGTACCAGATAATCCGCCAGGTCGGTGGCGGTGGCATAACCTTGCAAAGCTGCGCTGCGCATGGCTTCCGGGTTTACTGTTATGCCGGCGATCATGCCGGCATAGATGCGCAGGGTCTGCGTCAGTGTTTCAACCGTATCGAACAGCGGTTCCTTGTCTTCCTGGTTATCCTTGTTGTAGGCAAGCGGTTGCCCCTTCATCAATGTCAGCAGTGCGATCAGGTGGCCGTAGACGCGGCCGGTCTTGCCGCGCACCAGTTCCGGAACATCGGGGTTCTTCTTCTGCGGCATGATGGACGAACCGGTGCAAAAGCGGTCGGCGATATCGATGAAGCCGAAACGCGGACTCATCCACAGTATCAGTTCCTCGGAAAATCGGGACAGATGGGTCATGATCAGCGCAGCGCAGGCGGTGAATTCGATGGCGAAGTCGCGATCCGAAACCGCATCCAGCGAGTTTTCGCACACGCCGTCGAAGCCCAGCAGTTCAGCGACGTATTCGCGCTTGATCGGGTAGCTGGTTCCGGCCAGTGCAGCCGCGCCCAGCGGTAACCGGTTCACGCGCTTGCGGCAATCCTGCAAACGTTCCGCATCGCGCTTGAGCATCTCGAAATAAGCCATCAGGTGATGCGCAAAGGTGACCGGCTGAGCGACCTGCAAATGGGTGAATCCCGGCATGATGGTATTCGTGTGCTGGGAGGCCAGGTCGAGCAGCGCACTTTGCAATGCTTTGAGAAGTAATGCCAAGTCATCGATCGCGCTGCGCAGATACAGGCGCACATCGGTTGCCACCTGGTCATTGCGTGAACGACCGGTGTGCAAACGCTTTCCTGCATCGCCGACCAGGGTGGTGAGC
>JBARHM010000239.1:0-2875 GCA_049799235.1 Gallionella sp. | reverse complement strand
ATCTGGGTGACCGGACCCAGTCGACGCAAAGTATACGGAAGTGTTTTTCTGTTCGTCATTATTGTCATGATCGGTATAGGCAGGGTCACCGTGGATAACTCTACCAAGAGTTATTTTTCCCCTGACCTGATTTTCGTAAAAGATGATAAGGCGCTGAATGGGAGCCTTGGTGGTACCAATACGCTGTATTTGCTGGTTGAAGGCGCAAGCGAAGACGCCATCAAGAATCCCAAGACACTTCAGGCTATGGAGGAGCTGCAGCGTTTTCTTGAAGACCAACCCTATGTTGGCAAAACTGTTTCTATAGCCGATTTTATCAAGCGCATGAATCAGGCCATGCATGGAGATGACGCCGATTATTTCAATATTCCTGTCAGTCAGGAATTGATTTCGCAATATTTACTGCTCTACTCGATGTCCGGCGAGCCCGGCGATTTCGATTCCTATGTCGATTATGGATACCGCACCGCAAATCTAACAGTATTCCTTAAAACAGACAGCAGCGCATACATAGAAAAATTGGTAGCAAAAATTCACGAATTCACAGCCCTGCATTTCGATCAAGATCTGAGTATCGGAATCGGCGGCAGCGTTCCGCAAGGTGCAGCACTGAATGAGGTCATGGTTTACGGGAAGATACTCAATATTGTTCAAATCGCTGCTGTCGTGTTCATTATTTCCAGCCTGATTTTCCGTTCAGTGGTAGCGGGGATGCTGGTTCTTCTCCCCCTTCTGATCGCTGTAATGACGAACTTTGGCCTTATGGGGTGGAGCGGCATCCCGCTGAACATTTCGACTTCGCTGATCTCGGCAATGGCAGTAGGGATCGGAGCCGATTACGCAATCTATCTGATCTACCGGTTGCGCGAAGAACTTAACATGGGAACCGACGAAATCATGGCTGTCCGGAACGTCATTGCAACAGCTGGCCAGGCGATACTGTTTGTTGCGATCGCGGTCTCGGCTGGTTACGGGGTGCTGTTATTGTCATTTGGGTATAACATCCACAAGTGGCTATCCATCCTGATCGCTGAGGCCATGATCGTAAGTTCGCTGTCTGCGCTGTTGCTTATCCCCGCGCTTATTCTTACATTCCGTCCCGAATTTATTTTCAGGAGAATTTCCGTGAAAAGAAATCCATTACCAGTTTCTGTCGCAATATTGGCATTTGTTTTTGGTCTATTAATACAGCCACAACATGCCTGGGCGGCAAAACCAGATGCGATCCAGATCATGCTGAAGAATTCGGTAGTTTCCAAGGTTCCCGATTCGGTGGCTAACGCGACGTTTACGCTGATCAACAAGTCCGGGCAGGAGCGGGTGCGCAAAACATTTGGCACGACCAAACTTCAGGAAAACGGCATCGACACCATGCGCATGACGCGGTTCTTGTCTCCGCCTGACGTGAAAGGCACGGTTTCGCTGCTGATCGAACATTCCGACAAGGATGATGACATCTGGATATATCTGCCGGCGCTGAAGAAGGTGCGACGCCTTGTTGCCAACAACAAGAAGGATAGTTTCATGGGTACAGATTTTACCTATTCAGATGTGATCGGATACAAGGTGCATGAGTGGAATTACAAGCTGCTGAAGGAGGAGCCGGTAGATGGCCAAGCCTGCTACGTTATCGAAGCGCTCCCCAAATCTGACGCCGTCAAAATCAGCAGTGGCTACTCGAAACGAGTCGGCTGGCTACGCAAGGACATTCTGATGGTCGTAAAAATGGATTATTGGGATGAGGCAGGGCAGACGTTAAAAACCTCGACATACACCGATATTCAACTGGTAGACCAGAAGCGGGGCAAGTGGCAGGCTATGCGCCTTGAAGCAAGCAACATCCAGACCGGCCATCGCACGGTGATTAAGTTCGATAACTTCAAGGCGAACCAGCAAGTGAAGGATGAGTTTTTTACTACCCGGTACATGGAAAAAGAATAATGCTGCACATGCGCGCCGGTATTTCATGCTGCGTGAGACATGCTTTCTCCCAAGTTTTCTCTGTGGCAATTATTTTTGCATCACTCAGCACACAGCCGGCTCATGCATTGATCATAGGTGAGATCGAGGTTATCAGCAGGGTAGGAGAACCGCTGCTTGCGTATGTTCCGATAACCCCGGAAGGCCCTGACGAAAGGATAACTACCGCCTGCTTTTCCTTGATCAAATCAGGGATCAGTCCCACACAAGAAAAAGCAAACTTGTCCGCTGCCAGACTGGAGCTGGAAGGGAACAGAAATATCGGCCTGCAAGTCAGGATTTCCACAACGGCCCCCGTCAATTCACGCTCACTGAAGCTCCAATTGAAAGCGAAGTGCGTTTCGAATGGACTGGTCATTCGCGAATTCTTCTTCGAACTGGCACCAGCGGCAAGCCCTATACTGCCTCCCATAAATACATATTCCACGCCCTCGGACAAGGTTGATTCAAGTACCTCAACTAGAACGGCTAGTAATAGTGCATTGCAAAAGCCGGAACTGAATGGTTCGGTTCGAGTGGGATATTTCAGTTCGTCACGCAAACTGGATGAACAAACGGATTTGGCTACCGGCTCGGTGTGGCTCTCGGCTGACCAAAATTTTGGGGAGGATACTTCGCTATTTGCCCAGGGATGGATCCGCAATGATGAATCATTCAAGGCAAGCGGAGCGTCAAATAAGTTGCTGGAGGCATATCTGAATTTCAGTTCCGAAAATACGGATTACCGGATTGGCAAACAGATCATCGTATGGGGACGGGCAGACCGCTTGAATCCAACCGACAACCTGACTCCGCGAGACTTCACTTTGCTGACGCCGGAGGATGATGACCAGAGAGCGGGAACGTTGGCAGCAAAAATGACGTATCATTCACAGGCAAATTCGCTGACCGGCAT
>JBARHM010000238.1:0-1513 GCA_049799235.1 Gallionella sp. | reverse complement strand
ATTACAATCTGCATCTGACGTTCCCCAATATTCTGTTGGACCTGGCGGCCACCAGTCCAGAGGATTTAGACCTTAAAGACAAGATCGGCCAAAGCGTCAGCGATCCGATGCAACGCCTAAAACTTTTCCGGCAAGAGAAGGAGAAAAAGCAATGAACAAGTTTCTCATATTTATATTTTCTTCAATGTTTGTATCGCCTGCTCATGCATTTTGGGGGGTGGGCGACATCACTTTCGATCCTACAACTTATGGTGAAGTCTCAGCCCTGTATAAGCAGACAAAAGAACTTTATGACACCGCCAAGAAACAACTCGACGGATTAGCGAGCATAGAGAAAACTATCAAAGATGCACAAGAAGCCTACGACTCGCTTGCCAGCACAGACTTGAAACAGGTAGTAAAGGGCTTGAAGCCGGGTAAAGACAGCGGAAAAACCATAGGCGCAATGCGCGCCGAATTAGAGCGTGTCGAGAATGGCGTGGGACAAAATGCGGGATACATTCGTTTTCAACTTTCACGCATCACGCAGCTCGAAAATCTTGAGTTGCTAAAAAAGGCTTCCGCAGCAAACACCGAACAAGCAACCGGTAGGATGAATACCGCCACGGCTGAACGCATTACTGCACAATCCGCCGCGACGCTTGCCTCGTTGGCTGCTGCGGAAGAGCAGCGCAGGGTGCAGGAAGATTACGCACATGCGGCAGCAGCCAAGGCTGTTGTGGACAATCTGAATAATTCCAATAAGGTCTATGAGGCGATGGGCAAATGAACGAACTCGCTTCTCTTCTTACCAGCTTCGATGTGAGTGTGCTGTTTCCGGTAATCAAGGGGATCGCAGATACGGTAGGAAAGTTTCTATCGCCGGTTTTGTTACTCATCGCTATTTATATTCGGCTGATGGAGACACAGATTGACGGGCTTGTGTCGGGTGGCAAATACGGTGCTGCGCTGCGCGACATGGTGCTATGGACTTTCGTGCTGGGCGCTTATTACAGCATCGGCGCATACGTGATCGAAGTATTTAATCCGATCTACGCATGGCTGGATGACTTCGGCTCGCTCAAGGCCACGATGGCATCATTCTCGGCTGTCATAGCGAAAAATAAAATCGCTATCGAATCGGGCGGAATTACGGTGTGGGGTTTAGCGTCATCTCCTTATGTGGTGGTGGCAGAGCTGTTTTATTACGGCTCGCTCATCATCGTCGCGTTTATAACGGCATTCTTGAAAGTCGCAAACGTGCTGGTGTTTGGGGTTGCGTTCATTTGGGGGTTGATCGCAATTCCCATATCTATCAGCACCACTTTCAAGATTTTGCGAGGCTGGGCTTATCTCTGCGCCTTCGCGCTGGTGTGGCCGATAGTGCAGGGCCTAATGATGGCGATATTCGCCATGTTGTTTACAGCTTCGACTGATACCTTAATGGCCGTGCCCGATGCTGATCCCATGTTGCGCGCGGCAAACATCATGATGCTTTTTTCCGTGATGCATCTTTTGCTGGCCGCTGTTATGG
>JBARHM010000237.1:0-1730 GCA_049799235.1 Gallionella sp. | reverse complement strand
CACCTTCAACACCATACGCCTGCAGATCCTCACCCAGCGCGACGAGATCGAGGTAGCCAGACTGATCGGCGCGACCAACGGCTTCATTCGCCGCCCGTTTCTCTATTTTGGGGCAATACAGGGATTGCTCGGAGGAATCATGGCCTGGCTCATCATCTCACTGAGCATGCTGCTGCTCAACTGGCAACTCGATGCGCTAACACAACTCTACGCCAGCCAGTTCTCGATTCATCTGCTGTCCCCTGGCGACAGCCTGACGCTGTTGCTGTTCTCGATGTATCTTGGCTGGCTGGGTGCCTGGTTGTCAGTGGCGCGGCATCTGTCACAAAACGAGCCACACTGATTTGCACAGTGCGGACTACAATCAACTCGTCAACGACACATAAAGAATCATCGCTTTCCTTTAGTTAACCGCTCGATCTCGCGTCGGTCCCGCTTGGTCGGTCTGCCCCTGAACCGGAACGGTTGCGGCTCGGCCTTGAGTTGGGCAGCGATAGCTTCCCGCCGCTGGCGGCTCTCATCGGTCTCGCGATAAAGTTTCTGTGCTTCGAATGCCGGACCGCGCCTGTTGGACAATCCCAGCACCTCGACCGTGTATTGTTTCTGCCCGATGCGGATGTCCAGCATATCCCCCACAACCACTGCCTTGGCCGGTTTGACGCGCATCTGATTAACATGCACATGGCCGCATTCGACAGCATCGGCTGCCAGCGAGCGCGTTTTGAAGAAACGCGCGGCACACAGCCACTTGTCGACACGGAATTTTTCTGAGGTCTCGAATGTACTCATTGTCATACGATGAATTTGAATGCCGCGCTGATATTCGCGGATCAGCAGGCTGATTTTATTTTAACAGCGGATGATCTTTCGGCAGTTGTTTCGAGTACCAGATCGCCAGCTTGTGCCTTAAGGTCTTTTCGGCGACCTGGTCTTCTGGCAAGGGCTGCATGACTTTATCGTGGACCAGCAGCCGGTAGATATACAAGAGCTTCTCGCTGGCCGAATCAGTTGCTTCGAACTCGACCACGCCGCGCCCCTCGGCGTACTTCACCCCCGCGAGCAACGCTTCCTTGAATAATTCCGTTTCATGTTTCAGTTTCTTCATGGGGTCTCCGTCATTGATGCAACGATCAGCACCTTGCAGGCCGGCGGAAAATCATCTCGACCGAAAATAACCACCTACACTATACTTAAAGCCCAATCCAGGGAATAGCAGGAGAAACCAATATGATGAAGAATCCACGTGCCCGGCGCGCCATTGCCGTGATCATGGTGATGCTCGGTGCAATTCTGATGTTCCTCGCTCCGGAAGCATGGCCGGGTGCACTGGTGCTTATCCTGGGCGTTGTCCTGGAACTGGTCGGCATCGCGCTGGAGCATAACAACAAATAAGGCTATCTGGCGGCTGGGCAGCACCTTGAGGCTTAATCTTTCACCTTCTCTATACTTACCGAAAGCAGACATAGAATTTGGTGTAAATCTATCAGCTTGACTATCGCTTCCCGACACGTTGCAGACGTTCATCGAACAAATTAAAAAAAGAATTACGGCGACCATTTGGCCGCCGTCATCGCAAACAAGGAAGTCTATTAAACTGCTTGGCGCCGCCGCGCCACGCCGATCAAACCCAGCAGCCCCAAGCCCAGCAGCCACGTAGTCGCGGGCTCAGGGACGGCGGCGACTTGTCCGGGGCGAACAGCCAAGGCGAACATACCGTTGAACTCCAAGAA
>JBARHM010000236.1:0-2285 GCA_049799235.1 Gallionella sp. | reverse complement strand
GATGTTCAACTTCCAGAAACGGAAAAACATCATGACAAAAAGCAGCGCCATCAACACCCCAATGAAGGGATGGAGGATACGCGTCCAGACACCGCCGCCCAACACGATGCTGAGCGGGAAGAACGCCGGATGGAACAGAGCCAGCCCGGACAGCGCGAGCAAGATGAAGGTGATCCCGACTGCCCAGTGATTGCCGCGCTCGGCAGCCGTATAGCGGACTACGTCATTGGAATTAGCTTTCATTTTCGAACTCCTTCTCGAGGTCTTTCGAGACCTCATTGGGTCCCTTCATGACGTAGTGGAACAGGGTGCCGACGGCGAGCATGCCCAGGGCAAAGGAGGTCAGCGGTTTGGTGATGCCCTTCCACAGGCCGACCAGCGGGCTGATCGAAGGGTTCTTCGGCAGGCCGCTGAACAGCTCGGGTTGGTCGGCATGCTGCAGCACATACATCACGTGCGTGCCCCCAACTCCCTGCGGATCGTACAACCCCGCATTCGCATAGCCTCGGCTCTTCAGATCGGTGACGCGCCCCTCGGCATGATGGATCATGTCCTCCTTGCTGCCGAACACGATCGCGCCGGTGGGGCAGGTCTTCACGCAGGCCGGCTCCAGCCCCACCGCCACACGGTCGGAGCACAGCGTGCATTTGTACGCCTTGCTGTCCTTTTTCGAGATGCGCGGTATATCGAACGGGCAGCCGGTGATGCAGTAGCCGCAACCGATGCAATTCTCCTGATGAAAATCGACGATGCCGTTGCTGTACTGCACGATCGCGCCGGGCGCAGGGCAAGCCTTGAGGCAGCCCGGATCGGCGCAGTGCATGCAGCCGTCTTTGCGGATCAGCCACTCCAGCTTGCCTGCCTCCACTTCCACTTCGGAGTAGCGCATCACGGTCCATGACTGGTCGCTGAGATCGGCCGGATTGTCATACACGCCGACATTGGTGCCGACCTCGTCGCGCAGATCGTTCCACTCCATGCAGGCTACCTGGCATGCCTTGCAGCCGATACATTTGGAGATATCGATGAGCTTCGCCACCGGCAGCGTTTCCCGTGCGCTGGGAGAAGGCGTCGTCGTGGCCGAACGTGCTTTGATGTCTAATGATTGCAGTGCCATATTGCCTCCTTAGGGCATGTTTACCCTAAACCTTCTCGACGTCCACGAGGAACGCTTTGAACTCAGGCGTCTGTGTGTTAGCGTCGCCCACGAATGGGGTCAGGGTGTTGGTGATGTACCCGTTCTTGGCCAGACCCATAAAGCCCCAGTGGATCGGAATCCCCACGGTGTGCACCTGCTTGCCTCCCACGGTGAGCGTCTTCAGGCGCTTGGTGACGACCGCCGAGGCGATGATGAATCCGCGATTGGATTTTACCCGCACGTGATCACCGGCCTTGATACCCTTCGCTTTGGCCAGATCTTCGCCGATCTCCACGAACTGTTCCGGCTGCATGATCGCATTAAGCTCCACATGCTTGGTCCAGAAGTGGAAGTGCTCGGTAAGCCTGTAGGTGGTCGCCACGTGCGGGAACTTGTCCGCCTTGCCGAACGTCTCCCAGTCTCCCTTGAATACCCGCGCCGCAGGATTGGCCCGCGCGAGGGGATTGTCAGGATGCAGCGGATTGTTGTCGATCGGCGATTCCATCGGTTCGTAGTGTTCCGGGAAAGGGCCTTCCGCCATCTTGTCGATGGCGAAGAAACGCGCCACACCTTCCGGGTTCATGATGAACGGATTGATGCCTTCTTCCGGCGCTGAGTCGGCCTTGATATCCGGGATGTCCGAGCCGGCCCATTTCTTTGCGGCGGCGTCCCAGGCGATCACCTTGCGTTTTGCATCGTAAGGTTTGCCGGTGAGATCGCAGGATGCGCGGTTGTACAAGATGCGCCGGTTCGCCGGCCAGGCAAATGCCCAGTTGAGCGTTTGCCCCAAGCCGAACGGATCGGAGTTGTCGCGCCGCGCCATCAGGTTGCCTTTCTCCGACCAGCAGCCTGAGAAGATCCAGCAACCGCACGATGTCGAACCGTCATCGCGCAATTCAGCGAAACCATTCAGTTGCTCGCCGGCTTTTACCAATACCTTGGTGGGGTCCTTGGGATCTGTCACATCCTGCAAAGCCTTGCCGGAAAATTCTTTTGCCAGTTCCTCCGGAGAAGGCGCATTCGTCTGACGATGTTTCCAGGTCAGGTTCAGGATAGGGTCCGGGAAAGCACCGCCGTCTTTTTTGTACATCTCCTTCAGCTTGAGGAAGATCCCCGCCATGATCTCGGGATCGGCTTTCGCATCACC
>JBARHM010000235.1:0-2069 GCA_049799235.1 Gallionella sp. | reverse complement strand
CCAGTATCAGTGCCGGGATGCGCCCGAGCGGGTTGGCCCGCGCCGCCAGGCTGCCCGCTTCGCGCGGCGCATCGACCAGATATTCGTGGGGGATATTCTTTTCCAGCAGGACCAGGCGCACCTTGCGAGTATAGGGGCTGGTATTGGTGCCGAGCAGTTTCATATGGTTCTCCAAAATCGGTTTGTCTGCTTGACGTACGTTCCGTCAAGTCGGGGGGATGACAGGATGTGAATAAATACATGATAGCCATTAATACTATCATTGAGTTTCAGGAACATTGCTTGAATTACGACGCACGACTGCGGTCGCTCACCAAGTGGTACTCCTGTCACATAACAGATAGATGTTCCAGAATGAGCGCTAATTTTTGTTGTTTGGCGTGATGTCCCATCCGAATGATTCAGCCGGCGCCCCGGGAGCCGGCGGTGAAATCGTCAAGATCACCGAATCAAAAGCAGTCGTGAATGAAGCCCAGATCGTTACGTCGCCGAAAAGGTCATTAACAGTTAGATTGGTAAGATCAAAGGTGCCGAGCCCGTTCTTGTCTATGGTAATCATTGAGCCGTTGCCGGATACCCACGTTACTATTCCTGACGCATCCCTGCTTGTGCCATCGCTATAATTAGCCGCGGCATGGAACTGCATGGTGTAAAAAGCTTTCCCGAGCGTGGGGGCCGGGGTAGGCGCATCAGCCGTCACAGTCATGGACTTAAGGTATGTTGGCGCATCCACATTTACTGTATCACTTCCGCCACATGCTGCTACGATAAAGCTGAAAAATATTACCCAAAACATTTTGGTTGTTTTCATTTCTTGACCCCCCAGTAACTCTTGTTTATTCAATTGAACGGCTCCATGAGTTCAAAACAAAAACCGAGCTGCCGGGAATGGCGTCAATTGACGCGTCACCCTCGGTGGCTCGGCTTTAGTATGTGTTTCTAAGTTTTTAGGATCTGCGCACTATCAGCAGATAGTTGCCATAATCGAAGATGAAATCCTTAAGAACCTGCAGTTGATTAATAATATTATTTTGCTTTTAAACATCTTTACTTGTTTTGTCAACTAATTTTTTCTGGTTGCATATCAGCTTCTGGCACCAAGTTGCCCATATTTATTTTGCGCTTTTCTCATCCTGAAAGCAGAAACTGGCATCGTGTAGCAGCCGACGCGAAAGAGATGGTCGTGATATATATGCAAGCGACCTGGCATGACCGTTCAAAAGAATACGATGCTGACTCATCAGGCTTCGGCTTTCAGTCGTCTGATCAAAGCGCAATCTGCAGTTGCCCGGGATCAAGCAGCATGTAACGGGCAAAGCGTCTTTCTTTCCTGCTGCCGTCATCGCTGACGATCATGATTCGTTGCCTGCCATCGATCACGGCGGGACTGACCCCTTCGGCGTGCTCGAAGCCTTGCAAGCCGGGAGCGGTGACATGGCGAGCCCGCTCACCCGGATGACCGCTCCAGAACCAGAGTTGGAAGTGAACCCGCTCGCGTGCGACGGGACCACTGACAAGAAGATACCCGCCAAGAAACGGAATGTAGGACATGCCGCGTATCCCGTTCCCTCCGAGATACAGCGTTTCCAGAGTGGCCGAGATCCGGGGTGGTTCGCCTGCGTCGAAGATTGCAGAGGGATTTTCAACGCAGGCGATGATCGCGCTATCGCCGAGCAACGGACTGCGAAAGCCGATCAGCAGACGCTGCTGGTCGGGACTGATCTCCAGCGCCTCGATATTGAGTCCGCCGCCGGTTTTGACGTCTCGAATTTTGGCTGCGCGGGCCAGCACAGGGTGCGTCGCCACCAAAGCGGGCTTCAGCCCTTTGACCACCATAGGCGAAACCACGCGGTCGTCCTCGATGCGGAACCGGACCAGTTTGTCACGGGATTTTTTCTTGTTGCCCTCTTCGTCGCGCGAATGCGATGTCAGGGCGTAGATATACCCCGACCGGTCGAGAGCGAGCCCTTCGAGATCATCCAGCTTCCAGAAAGCATCGCCTGCTTCCAATAGTCCCGGGCTCAACAGAGTGCTGCTGGCGCTCCCATCGGGACTGATCGTTACCAGAC
>JBARHM010000234.1:0-5077 GCA_049799235.1 Gallionella sp. | reverse complement strand
GCCATATATCCCGGCGGGATGGGTGGGGTTCCGTGAATACTGGCCCGACCGCACCCTTCGATATTTCGCTTTTCATCGCGAAATGGAATAAGGTGTCGCAGTGAGTGAACACCCAATCATCGATTGGACCGAAGCAGGCAAGGCTTGCAACGCACGCTGGCGTTCCGAAAGCGGCACGCCGCCGCCCAAGCGCGTAATCATTGCGGACGATACGATGAAGGCGGATGAGGCATATCGGCTGGCCTGCGAGGGGACTGCGCTGTTGTGGCGCGGCGATTATCAGAACGCGAAGCAGTTGTTGCAGGCGATGTCGCGGCGTGTTGACCGCAAGTCGCGCAAGCCTGTCCTGAGCCTGGTCGAAGGAACCTCTGCTGTTGCAAGCCAGGCATTCAACCTGCATCGCCAGGCGCAGTCGCAGCGCGCCCGCACGCTGGCGATGATCCTGATCCCTCTGGATAGTGATTACACCATCCCGTTGCGCCGCGCGCCGGATGTGCGGTTAGCCTGCACGGAAGTGTACGGAGCGGAGCCTGAGCCTTCTGTGGTGGCGCTGCGCGAACTGCTGGGTTTGATCGGGGCGCATGAGTGGCGCAAGAAAGGTGTCGAAATCCCGGCACTCGGCGCGCGCATCCATCCGCACTATGGCGTGTACTCGCCGGTGCGCGGCGAGTATGTGGGGTTGGTGAACGAGGCGCCGCTGCCCTCAACAGAATTGGCCTTTGATATCGGTACCGGGACTGGCGTGCTGGCAGCGGTTCTGGCGCGCCGTGGCGTCAAGCATGTCGTGGCCACCGATCAAGACCCCAGAGCATTGGCATGCGCCAGTGAGAATATCGCGAGGCTTGGGCTGAGTACGCAGGTGGATGTGCTGCAAGCGGATCTGTTCCCCGCGGGCAAAGCTCCGCTGATCGTCTGTAATCCGCCCTGGATCCCGGCTCGTCCCAGTTCTCCGATCGAGCATGCGATATTCGACCAGGACAGTCGTATGCTGCGCGGCTTCCTCGGCGGGCTGGCTGCGCACCTCGAACTGGACGGCGAGGGCTGGCTGGTGCTGTCGGATATCGCCGAGCATCTGGGCCTGCGCACCCGCGACGAGTTGCTGGCTGAATTCGGTGCGGCAGGGTTGAAAGTGATCGCGCGTATGGATATCAAGCCGCATCATCCCAAGGTTTCCGATGCTGCCGATCCGCTGCATACGGCGCGTGCGGCGGAGATCACCTCATTGTGGCGTCTGGCGATCAATTGAACGGTAGTGAGAGGAGATGCGAGCAGATTGGACAAGCTGGATTATTTTCGGATGCGGATCAGATAAGCTTCAAACTTTTTCGCCACGTTGATCGGCTCTTGTACGACATCATGGATAAGGTTATACAAGGGATAAGGTGCTGCATCGAACAACCGGTATTTCTCGACCATCGCCAGTGTGTGTATACCTTCTCCGCTGATGTCTCCTGTCTCGCCCCGGGCGAGTTTGCGACCCAATTCATGATGATGGGAGCCGGCACTGGTGGCAGTCGTGATCAGGTCACCCAGTCCGGCCAGATACAGGGGTGCTTCCGGTTTGCCTCCCATGTGTTCCACGATGATGCGCAGCTCCTGCAATGCCGTCACAGCAAGGAACCCGCGCATGTTGTCGCCGAACTTTAATTCATCCGCGATGCCGAACGCGATCGCATAAACGTTCTTGAGTATCACCGACCAGGAGATCCCGGTGATATCGGTACTGTGGCGGATAAGCAACCTGGTGTCTTGAAAAAGCTCCCGCACCTTGTGGAAGATGGAGATGTCCGGGCAGCCCAATTCAGCGAAAGCGTATCGGTCTGCGCGAATTTCTTCCGAGACCATCGGGCCATAGAGCAAACAATAAGGCTGTCGCTCATTGAATAGTTGTTCGTATATCTGCGCCGGTGTCCGGCCTTGCTCATCGAGGCCTTTGGCGATGCTCAGGCAGATGCAATGGCTTTGCAAATGAGGCACGAGTCTGGTCAGGAGATCCTGATGGGGAGAAGCAGGCACACAGAACAACAGAAAATCGGCCAATGACGCCTGTTGCTCTACGTTAATCGCGGGCAGACCTTCGACGGGTCGGGAATCATAGATGGCTAATGGGTGCTTGCCGCCCAATAAATGCGCCATGGCATTCCCCATCTCACCATATCCGACGATCAATACTCGGGGCATTTCGGCTGGAGGGACATGCCGTTCTAAGGAGCAAACCTGTTACGGAGCGATTCAACCGTGCAGACGGCAAATCGCGGAGGATGGCTATAGTTTCTCGACTTTGCGCACATCACAAACTTCCCCCGACACGATGATCTTGTCCCAGTTGCAGACAGTATCTTTAATCAATCTGATGTCAGACGACTTGAGAATGGTGCAGTATGGAATTTCCAGTACCGCGATCGCTTTGTTTTTCTGGTACATGATTATTTTGTGAGTATTGATGTCCGACCAATTGCTGGCATTGCTTAAATCAGCACAGTCGGCCCAGGCTATCGAGACGGAGAGACCACAGAGAAGAACGAAGATAAGGCAGGCGATCTTTCTCATGAGTCCTCTCCAAGTAATTTCAAAGTGAAGAGGGGAAAGCCGCGGGCTGGCCGCGAAGGTATTTCAGTTGAATTTTCACCTAATAACCGTTCATATCCCATGAAAACGCCCATAACTGAAAATTGACCCTATTGCAGAGTAGATTAAACGCTATATTTTTTCCAAAGACAAGCACCTTGTGCTGGATTGTCACAAAATGGCTCTGAAGCATTTGATTGGGAAATAAAAAAGCAGGGCGGTTGCCCGTCCTGCTTTAGTACCTGCTGTTTAAATTTAAATTCCCGTAAGGCGTTAAATCAGCGGGACGATCATCAGCGCGACGATGTTGATGATCTTGATCAGCGGGTTCACCGCTGGTCCGGCAGTGTCCTTGTATGGGTCACCCACGGTGTCGCCGGTCACTGCTGCCTTGTGTGCTTCCGAGCCTTTGCCGCCGAAGTTGCCTTCCTCGATATATTTCTTGGCGTTATCCCATGCGCCACCGCCTGCTGTCATCGAGATCGCGACGAAGATGCCGGTGATGATGGTGCCGACCAGTACGCCGCCGAGCGCCTGAGCGCCGAGGAAATAGCCTACGATCACGGGTACCGCGATGGGCAGCAGCGAAGGGACGATCATTTCCTTGATCGCGGCCTTGGTCAGCATATCCACGCAAGTGCCGTATTCCGGCTTGCCGGTGCCTTCCATGATGCCTTTGATCTCCTTGAACTGGCGGCGCACTTCTACGACGACTGACCCGGCGGCACGGCCGACCGCTTCCATGCCCATCGCGGCGAACAGGTAAGGCACCATACCGCCGATGAACAGGCCGATGATGACCATGTGGTTGGACAGATCGAAGGTCGTGACCACGTCTCCCATCTTGGCCTGCAGCGCATGGGTGTAGTCGGCAAACAATACCAGCGCGGCCAGACCGGCTGAGCCGATCGCATAACCCTTGGTGACGGCCTTGGTGGTGTTGCCCACTGCGTCCAGCGCGTCGGTGATCTTGCGCACGTCAGGCGGCAATTTGGACATTTCGGCGATGCCGCCGGCGTTGTCGGTGATCGGACCATAGGCATCGAGTGCCACGATGATGCCGGCCATGGACAGCATCGAGGTCGCGGCGATGGCGATTCCATACAGTCCGCCAAAATGGTAGGCACCCCAGATCGCCAGACACACTACCAGCACCGGAGCAGCGGTGGCCTTCATCGAAACACCCAGGCCGGCGATCACGTTGGTGCCGTGGCCGGTAGTGGAAGCTTCGGCGATATGGCGCACCGGCGCAAATTCGGTAGCGGTGTAGTACTCGGTGATCCATACCATGGCAGCGGTCAATGCCAAGCCTATCAGCGTGGCATAGTAAAGATGCAGTGAGCTGATCAATTCACCATGCACTGACACACCATCGCCGAGCAGCATTTTGGTGATCGGATAGAAAGCGATCGCCGCGAGTACTGCTGAGACAGCCAGTCCGCGATACAGCGCGTTCATGATCTTGCCGCCCGCGCGTGCCTTGACGAAAAAGGTGCCGACGATGGAAGCGATGATGGAGAAGCCGCCCAGCACCAGCGGATAGATAACCGCTTCGGGAGAACCGGTAATCAACAGTCCGCCCAACACCATGGTAGCGATGATGGTGACCGCGTAAGTCTCGAACAAGTCGGCCGCCATGCCGGCGCAGTCGCCGACGTTGTCACCGACGTTGTCGGCGATCACTGCCGGGTTGCGCGGATCATCCTCAGGGATACCTGCTTCAACCTTGCCGACCAGGTCAGCGCCCACATCCGCACCCTTGGTGAAAATACCGCCGCCAAGCCGGGCGAAAATGGAGATCAGCGAACCGCCGAAGGCCAGACCAACCAGCGCATGGGTGGCATCACCGGTAGAGGTGTGCATCATCAGGGTCAGGAATGCGTAATAGCCTGCCACACCGAGCAGGCCCAAGCCTACAACCAGCATGCCGGTGATCGCACCGCCTTTGAAGGACACATTCAATGCCGCGTTCAGATTCTCTTTGGCGGCTTCGGCAGTGCGCACATTGGCGCGCACCGATACGTTCATGCCGATATAGCCGGTCAGGCCGGACAGGATCGCGCCGATGGCGAAGCCGACAGCCGTCGGCCATTTCAGCGTGAACAGAATAATGGCAAATAGAATCGCGCCGACGATGCCGATGGTCGTGTATTGCCGGTTCAGGTAGGCTGAAGCGCCTTCCTGGATCGCTGCGGCGATGCCGCGCATTTTCTCGTTACCGGCAGACTTGCCCAGGATCCATTTGATGGAAAACACACCGTAAAATATCGCAACTATGGCACATAACAACGCAAAGCCAAGACCACCTGACATGATTACCCTCCCTATAGATAAATCAACTAATTACCATTGATATCAAAAAAACTCAATAAAACATCCACCGGCAAATCCAGATACTAAGGATACTGTGGATTTAAGATGATGGCATAACTTTTTTTTCAGGCCAGTGAGGTTGCCTAACGGAGCGAGGATGCTTGCGGACCGCTGCTATGGTTGGTCGGGGGCCAGT
>JBARHM010000233.1:0-4393 GCA_049799235.1 Gallionella sp. | reverse complement strand
TGAAGAATCTGGCATCATCGCCCTGGTACGTGGCGGCGCTGGTTAGTTGGGGAATCGCACTGTTCGAGTATCTGCTGCAAGTCCCGGCCAACCGTATCGGTTACACCGCGCTCAATCTCGGGCAACTGAAGATCCTGCAGGAGGTCATCACGCTGTCGGTGTTCGTGCCGTTCGTGGTGTTTTACATGGGCCAGCCATTGAAGTGGGATTATCTGTATGCGGGACTGTGCCTGATGGGTGCACTGTATTTCATTTTCAGAACGTGATTGCAAAAGTTTCCCAGTCCGCACTCAAAGCGACGACAAGGCGTAATGCAAGCAGCGATGAAGAAAAAATTGGAATTTGCGGCCCGGGACCGCGCAGCAATAACAATGAAGCTATCGTGAAGAATTAGGACTGGGTATGCATATCCACATTTTAGGAGTCTGCGGTACATTCATGGGCGGGATCGCGGTGCTGGCAAAACAGGCCGGTCATCGCGTGACCGGTTGCGATGCCAATGTCTATCCGCCGATGAGTACACAACTGGAATCACAAGGCATAGACCTGATAGAAGGTTTTGCCGTGGATCAGCTTGAACTCGAACCGGATGTATTCGTGATCGGCAACGTAATTTCACGCGGAAATCCGTTGATGGAGGAGATCCTCAACCGTAATCTGCCGTATATATCCGGCCCGCAATGGCTGGCGGATAATTTGCTGCATGACAAATGGGTTTTGGGTGTTGCAGGTACCCATGGAAAGACAACCACCAGCGCAATGCTGGCATGGATACTGGAATATGCCGGGCTTACGCCGGGTTTTTTGATCGGCGGTATACCGCAGAATTTCGGCATTTCCGCGCGCCTCACCAATACGCCGTTTTTCGTCATCGAAGCGGACGAATACGACACTGCGTTTTTCGACAAGCGCTCCAAGTTTGTGCACTATCATCCGCGCACTGTGATCCTGAACAATCTGGAATTCGACCATGCCGACATTTTCCCTGACCTCGCGTCCATAGAGACACAGTTCCACCATCTGGTGCGCACTGTGCCGGGCAACGGCCTGATCGTCAGCAATGGCCGCGAATCCTCTCTGGAACGAGTTTTACAGCGCGGATGCTGGACGCCTGTGGAACTTTTCGGCACCGATGATGGCTGGGTGATCGATACAGAAGGTCACGTGACATTGGAACGCGAAGCGCAAGGCACGCTGCGCTGGGAATTGCTCGGCGAACATAATCTTCAGAACGGGCTTGCCGCGCTCGCCGCAGCACGTCATGTTGGCGTATCGATCGCCCAGGGACTGGCGGCTTTAGGCGGATTCGGGAACGTGAAGAGGCGCATGGAAGTGCGCGGTATAGTCAACGGCATTACCGTGTACGACGATTTCGCCCACCATCCCACCGCCATCACAACCACCGTTGCAGGCTTGCGTCACAAGGTCGGCAAAGCGCGCATCATCGCTGTACTGGAGCCTCGCTCCAATACGATGAAACTGGGCGTGATGAAGGATGCTTTGCCCGGCAGCCTGAAGGAAGCTGACAAGGTGTTCTGCTACTCCGGGAATCTGGGCTGGGATGCGAGCGGAGCACTCGCGCCGCTCGGCGACAAGGCGGTGGTGAAAGACGACCTCAACGAACTGATCGGAGCAATCGCTTCCGTCGCGCGCTCAGGCGACCATGTGCTGGTGATGAGCAACGGCGGCTTCGGCGGGATACACGAGAAGCTGCTGGATCGAATGCAGAAGTAACTATTCTCCCTGATTATCCAGACCCAGTTCCTGTATCTTGCGGGTCAAAGTATTTCGCCCGATGCCGAGCAGTGTGGCGGCTTCGATGCGGCGCCCATTGGTGTGCTTCAAGGCTTGCGTGATCAGGGTCCGTTCGAACTGTGTGGTGAGAGTATCCATAATGCGCTCATCTCCGCGCTGCAAGGCTAGCATTGCTTGCTGCGCCAGAACCGCATTCCAATCGCTGCCTTCAGTCGGATTTGCTGCAGGTTCGCCGCGCCACTCTACCGGTAGATCGGCTATCTCCACCGTTTGCGAAGGCGTCATCACAGTCAACCAGTGACACAGGTTCTCCAGTTGCCGCACATTGCCAGGGAAATCCTGTGCTTTAAGATGTTGCAATGTCGCATCACTGAATTTCTTCTGCTCGACGGACAACTCACTTGCGCTTTTTTGCAGGAAATATTTTGCCAGCAACGGAATATCGTCACGCCTCTCGCGCAAAGGCGGCAAGCGCAGCCGTATTACATTCAGTCGATGGAACAGATCTTCGCGGAACAACCCTTGCTTGACCCGTTCATCGAGATTTTGGTGGGTGGCGGTGATGATGCGCACGTTTGCCTTGATCGGTTGATGACCGCCAACGCGATAAAAATTCCCATCGGACAGTACGCGCAACAGGCGTGTCTGCAAATCAGCCGGCATATCCCCGATCTCATCGAGGAATAGTGTGCCGCCCTCGGCCTGTTCGAATCGGCCGCGTCGCATAGCGGCCGCGCCAGTGAATGCCCCACGTTCATGGCCGAACAATTCTGATTCAAGCAAGTCCTTGGGGATCGCTGCGGTATTGATCGCGATGAACGGCTTTCCTGCGCGCGGACTGTGTCGATGCAGAGCATGTGCGACCAGTTCCTTACCGGTGCCTGATTCCCCGTTGATCAACACTGTAGCGTGTGACTGCGACAATCTGCCGATAGCGCGGAATACTTCCTGCATCGCCGGAGCTTGGCCGAGTATGTCCGCATCAAGCTCCACTTGCTCGTTTTCATCGGATTTGCGCAGGCTTTGATTCAAAGCACGGCGTATAAGCTCTATTGCATGATTGACGTCGAACGGCTTGGGTAAATACTCAAAAGCACCACCCTGAAATGCAGTGACGGCACTTTCCAGGTCGGAATATGCAGTCATGATGATGACCGGAACCTGCGGGAATCGCTGGTGGAGAGCTTGCAGAAAATCCAATCCCGATTTGCCAGGCATACGAATGTCGCTGACCACCACTTGTGGAACTTCATTGTCCAAATCTCGCAGTGCATCTTCTGCAGTAGCAAAACTTTTGAAATCAATGTTCTCTCGTGTCAGGGATTTTTCCAGTACCCAGCGTATCGAGCGGTCATCATCAATTATCCAAACCGGTTTCATAATTATGGCCTGTCAGGGTAGGGGAAGCATCACCGTGAAGCAGGTGCGTCCGGGTTCGCTTTCGAATTCGATCGTGCCGTGATGCTGGTTGACGTAGTCCTGCGCCAGAGTAAGCCCGAGTCCGTGGCCATCTGCACTCCCTGACACCAGAGGGTAAAATATCTTGTCTTTCAACTCCGTTGGCACGCCAGGGCCGGTATCAATGATCTGCACTTTCACTGCCAGACGATGACGTCGTTTGATCAAAGTCACCTGGCGGGCAATTCGGGTACGCAAGGTGATCAGCCCGTGCCCTTCCATCGCCTGAGCGGCGTTTCGCACGATGTTGAGCATAACTTGTATCAATTGTTCCTTATCGCCTATCAGCGCAGGCAGGCTGATGTCATAGTCCCGCCGTATCGTTAATCCATCTGGCATTTCAGCCATCACCACGCTGCGCACACGCTCCAGCACCTCGTGTATATTGAGCGCGCTATAGTGCGAGATATTTTGCGGGGAGAGCAATTTCTCCATCAACGCGCGAAGCCTGTCAGCCTCTTGCACGATGACTTGGGTGTATTCCCGTAATGCCGGTTTCTCCAACTCCTGTTCAAGCAGCTGCGCCGCGCCGCGTATACCGCCCAGCGGATTCTTGATTTCATGCGCCAGATTCCGCAAAAGCAAACGATTAGCCTGTGTCTGATCCAGCATCTGTTCTTCGCGTGCCAGTTTAAGCGGCCTGTCAATCGGATGAAATTCCAGCAATAGATATCGTTTGTCAAATTGCAGCGGTGTCGCTGCACAACGCAGATGAAATTTTCCATGTGAAAAAGTGCCCAGCGTCAAATCGTGCTCGATATAGCTTGCATCATTTTGCACCGCATTCTTCATCGCACTGGCCAGCTGCTCGGAATGTGTAAATACCTGCTGAACCGGAAGACCATGCAGATTTTTGCCACTCACATCGAACAGTTGTTCCGCGGCCGGATTGAGATAGGCGACCCTTGATTCGTCATCCAGCAGGATGATGGCGGTCGCCAGATATTCCAGTGTGAGATAAGGCAAGTCAGACATACGTTATCAAGAAGCAGAAAGTATGCCAGGCTTAAGTACTCTATTTAAGTTTTGAAATCTCGGTCTTCAAGGCATCAACGTTTCTCTGGTGCAGATCAACCTTATCTGTAAGCGACTTGATCTTTTCATCGTATTTCGCGACATTGCGATAGGTTTTCCCGTCGCTTCCCTTGAAGACTTCAGGTTTTGATTCGCCTTCCTGCAG
>JBARHM010000232.1:0-4337 GCA_049799235.1 Gallionella sp. | reverse complement strand
TAAGCCAGGTTGCTCTGTCCATGCAGTTGCGGTTGTTTTCTTCTCCAGAAGTAGATCCCGCCCACACTGATCGTGCACAGCAACGCCGCGATGACGGCCTGACCTATCCAGGCAATGCCGAGATATGCGGCCAGACCGGCGGTTGCCAGCCCGAATGCCACGGCGATCAGGTAGAACGTGCCGCTGTTCATCTCGGCTATCACCAGCACCACTGCGGCCAGCCACCAGACCCAATATGTTTCCATCCAAGCACCTCATAATTTCCAGAGGGCGCATTTTGCCACGTTTGGGGAATGAATCGGCGCACAAATAAAAACTCCCGCATGCGGCGGGAGCTGATGGCGGGGTTATGCTGCCGCAGAACTACGCAAATGAAGGCGTCTCAGGCAACGGTCTATCCATTGCGCAGTCAATTTTTCCTGCACCGAATTCTGCCTCAATCGGGCTTTCAGCCCGGGGAAATCGACTTTGTCCAGCGGCTGATCCTGATTGAAACAGGAAAATACGTAAGTGGTTTTGCCGGTCACTGGGTCGATATGCTTTTGCAGGCATTGGGCGCAGATCTCTTTCATCATGCACTGCATCGGAGAATTGATCGAACCGATCGCGAAGTGATGCGGCTTCAGATACGGTAGCAGCACCGCATGGCGTGCCGCCGCTACTGCCGCCATCATGCTGTCGGAACCGATCGCGATGATGCGGTCGGTGTCGGCAAACGGTATCTGCTGTGTCCCGAGTGCACCGCTCGCATATGCGGCCATCGCCTGGACAATATTCCCGACGAAGCTGCGATCCTGAGCACGCGTCGGCGCAAACCCGGGTTGCTCGTCGCAGCACCAGATCACCGCATCGGCAGCGTTTTCGATCTCGGCCACTTTGTACCGGTCGATCAGTTTCTTGTATCCGGCGAAATAAAGCACTTTCGAGCCGGCAGCTCGCAATGCCTGACCCATGGAGAACAGCACCGCATTCCCCAGTCCGCCGCCCACCAGCATCACGGTCTCATCGGCGGGAATCTCGGTCGGCGTACCGGTCGGCCCCATCAGTACCACCGGTTCGCCGGGCTTGAGCATTGCGCACAGATCGGCCGAACCGCCCATCTCCAGCACGATGGTCGAGATCAGCCCCTGATCGGCATCGACCCAGGCACCGGTCAACGCAAGGCCTTCCATCGCAAGTCTGGTGCCGTCGACTTCCAACGCATGGGTCTCGTAATTCTGCAGCCGGTAAAATTGCCCGGGGCGGAAATTTCTTGCCGCCAGCGGCGCCTTGATGATGACCTCGACGATATTCGGCGTCAGCCGGACGACTTCATGGACAGTAGCGAGCAATGCATCGTTGATCTGCGCGATAAATTCCGCATCGGAGGATTTTGCTGCCGGCTGCACGCGCTGCAATACCGCGCTGACAGAAGGATAGCCCTGCTTGGCCGCACCCATGGCCTTGACCACATTGCCGAAATAAGAAGGATGCAGGTCGCCGAAGAAACTGATGTAGCGTCCGTCGGCCTGCTTTGCCAGCAGCACTTGCGCTGTCTTCGGCTTGGAGATCGCAGATTCGGGACGAACCGGCGCGCCATCTTCGTCGCAAGCCTGAAAATAGCGGCCATCGAGTTTGAAATGCACCGGGTCTTCGCGCGCCAGCACGGTGTTCGGCTGGGTGCCGGCGGCGACCAGAACCGTGCGCGCCGCAATCTCTATCTCTGCACCCGGGCTCCATTCGCCTGCTTCGCTGCGCTGTTGCCGTGACATTCCGATCGCACACACGGCACCGAATTCATCGATCTCGATACGCGTCGGGTTGAGTCCGTCGGCAAAGCTGATCCCTTCCTCAAGGGCTTTTTCAATCTCCTCATGGTTGAGCGTATACGCGGGGCTGTCTATCAGGCGTTTGCGGTAAGCGATCTTGACACCACCCCAGCCTTGCAACAATTCGATGATGCGCGGTTCGCGTCCTGATGATGCAGCGTTGCTGCGCTCGGTTTCAATGGCGCGTGCATGGTCCAGGAATTCATCGGCAACCTCCCGTTCCTCGGGCGTCCAGCGTTCGCGAACTTTGGCTTCGCCCTGCTCTGCTGCCAATGTTTCGTAGCGATGCAGGAATTTCGCGACCTGCACCGGATAATAAGCCAGCGATTCGGTGGCCGTATCTATCGCGGTGAGGCCGCCGCCGATCACCACGACCGGCAGGCGTATCTGCAGATTGGCGATGGAACCGGCTTTTGCCGCACCGGTCAATTGCAGCGCCATCAGAAAATCCGAGGCGGTGCGGACCCCGCGCGCCAGCCCGTTGGGGATATCCAGCACGGTCGGGCGGCCGGCACCGTTGGCCAGCGCGATGTGATCGAAACCGGCCGCATATGCGCTATCCACGGTCAACGTCCCGCCGAAGCGCACACCGCCGAACATCGCGAACTGGTTGCGCCTCTCCAGCAACAGGCGGATCAGCTTGAGGAAATTCTTGTCCCAGCGCACCGTGATGCCGTATTCGGCCACGCCGCCAAATCCGGCCATCACGCGTTCGTCGAGCGATTCATAAAGTTCCGAGATATCGCGGACCGGTTCAAATCCGACACGCGCTCCGTTGGCGCCCACTCCGCCGATATGGGGCGGCAGCGGTTCTATCTTCAGGCCGTCGATGCCGACCACCGTATGTCCGTCGTTGATCAGATAGTGGGCGAGCGTGAAACCGGCGGGTCCCATCCCGACGATCAACACCCGGCGGCCGCTTGGCTCTTTCGGATAAGGCCGCCGCAAATGCAGCGGATTCCAACGCGTCAGCAGGCTGTATATCTCGAAGCCCCACGGCAGATCAAGCACATCTTTCAATGTGCGCGTCTCGGCCTGCGGAATGTCTACCGGCTGCTGCTTCTGATAGATGCACGACTTCATGCAGTCGTTGCAGATACGGTGGCCGGTCGCCGCCACCATCGGATTGTCCACTGTGATGATGGCCAGCGCGGCCAGTGCAAAGCCCTCGGTCTTGACCTTATGAAACTCCGAGATCTTTTCCTCTAGCGGACAACCGGCCAGCTTCACGCCGAAGACATTTTTCTTGAACGCAGCAACGCCCCCATCGGCACGCGGTTTTTCCCTGAGACCCTTGCAGCACGAATCCTTGCCTTGTTCATGACACCAGATACAGTAATTTGCCTGGTCGAGCGCACCGGTCAGATCGGTTCCGGCATCGGTCAGCGCAAACCCCTGACGGCGGCGCAGTGCATGACCTTCGCCGAGACGATAGGCGTTGATGCCATCCAGGTTGACTGTTGCCAGAGGAACCAGGCGTTCAAAATCAAGCTTGGCCGGCACCTTGAACAAGATGCCATTGTGGTGACGCACGCGTCCCGCCGGGGTTTGCACTGCCCAGGCCGCATAACGGATCGCGAGTTGCAATTCGTCGGCGTGGGTCGTTTCATCCGCCAGCCACTTGGCAACATGGCGCGCGTAAGAAAGTTCGCTGAAAGGTGCCCCGATATAGGCCGCCAACTCAGCCTCAAGTGTCGGGCCGTCGATGGTTGCGGCTTCATCCGGTTTCACATGTGTCATCGCCCGGCGTTGCACGAACTGGCGTTTGCAAATGTATAGCGGCGCCAGCTCATGATGCCTCTCGGCCAATGCCCGAACTTGCGTTTCGATGCCGAATAATCTGGCTAAAAAATCTTCGAGATAAGGCGCAAGCGAGACCAATAATTCGGATTGCGCCTTGCCGGAAAGGTCATCGGTAGTTTGCCGGGCAGTTTCAAGCTGCGCGCGCAACCCCGCATCGCCTTCGCCCAGAAAATCGAGGAATGCAACATCGAGACGGATAAGGCCTTCCCGGTCATAAAGATCGTTGAACGAAAATCCGTAGCCCAGGCTCAGGTTCTGATGATGCACAAAGTCGTATTGAGCAGTTTGCTTTATGCTCATATTATCTCTAATTTCCGGCATGTTGCATGCGTATTATCTTTCTTCAGCCTTTTGTCAATGTCGCCAGAGAAGATCCCTTCCGAGTGAAATTATTTCCATCTGCAATGAACAAGTGGCAAGTTTGCTGTGCATGGTGGCAGGCCACTGCAGAACCGGTCAAATCGGTCATTCTTCTGGTGCGTATGCCTTGAAGCTGAAAGTATTCCCACCAACTTTTTTCGAGTTATACATTGCCTGGTCAGAAAACTGCATCAACTCGTCGGCGTCCTCGCCATCTCTGGGGTAGATAGCGACTCCAATGCTGGCAAGGACTTTCAGATCGTGCCCGTCTATCTGCATGGCATTCTGGAAAAGATCATGCAGCTTTTGCACGACAGTCTTGACGTGCCGCGTGTCATCAATCATGTCGAGCAAAATGATGTATTC
>JBARHM010000231.1:0-6691 GCA_049799235.1 Gallionella sp. | reverse complement strand
GTGTTGAGGTGGCATTTGCGCATCATGATGCAGCCTTCCACCACCAGCGGTGCCGTGGCGAAACCGAATTCGTCCGCGCCCAATAGCGCACCGATCACCACGTCGCGTCCGGTCTTGATCTGGCCGTCCACCTGCAGGGTGATGCGGCCGCGCAACTGGTTCAGCACCAGTGTCTGCTGAGCTTCGGACAGGCCCAATTCCCAGGGCGTACCGGCATGCTTGATCGACGAGATCGGCGATGCGCCGGTGCCGCCGTCGTGGCCGGATATCGTGATGTGATCGGCCTTGGCTTTGGATACGCCGGCTGCGACCGTGCCCACGCCCACTTCGGAGACCAGTTTGACCGAGACCGACGCGGAAGGATTGGCGTTCTTCAGGTCATGGATCAGTTGCGCCAGATCCTCGATCGAATAGATGTCGTGATGCGGCGGCGGCGAGATCAGCCCGACGCCGGGCACCGAGAAGCGCAAATGGGCAATGTACTCGGATACCTTGTGGCCGGGCAATTGTCCGCCTTCGCCGGGTTTCGCACCCTGCGCCATCTTGATCTGGATCTGGTCGGCGCTGCTCAGGTATTCGGCGGTGACACCGAATCGCCCGGACGCGCACTGCTTGATCCTGGAGCGCAGCGAGTCTCCCTCTTTCAATACCAGATCGCGTTCGATGCGGCCCTTGCCGATGATCTCGGACAGCTTCTCGCCGCCCTTGATCTTCTTGTAGCGGTTGGCATCTTCACCGCCTTCGCCAGTGTTCGACTTGCCGCCGATGCGGTTCATCGCGATTGCCAGCGTGGTGTGCGCTTCGGTAGAGATGGAACCAAGCGACATCGCGCCGGTGACGAAACGCTTGACGATCTCCTTGGCCGGCTCGACTTCCGACAAAGGCACGACAGCGCCCGCAGGCTTGATCTCGAACAGTCCGCGCAAGGTTTTCAGACTGGTGCTTTGTTCGTTGACCAGCTTCGCATATTCCATGTAGGTCGCGGCGTTGTTGGTGCGAGTGGCATGCTGCAATTTCGCGATCGTTTCGGGCGTCCACACGTGTTCTTCGCCGCGCACGCGCCACGCATATTCGCCGCCCGCCTCGAGCGCGTTCGCCAGCACCGGGTCGGTGCCGAATGCGTTGCGATGCGTACGCACCGCCTCTTCAGCCACTTCACCCAAACCGATGCCTTCGATCTGCGTCGCGGTGCCGGTGAAATAATCGGCGACGAATCCGGCATTCAAACCAACTGCTTCAAAGATTTGCGCGCCACAATAAGACTGGTAAGTTGAGATGCCCATTTTGGACATCACCTTCATCAATCCTTTGTTGATCGCCTTGATGTAGCGCTTCTTGGCATCTTTCACATCGACTTTCGCGGGCAGATTCATCGCGGCGATCGTTTCATACGCGAGCCACGGACATACCGCCTCCGCGCCGTATCCGGCCAGCAAGGCGAAGTGATGCACCTCGCGCGCCGAGCCGGTGTCCACCACCAGGCCGGTGCTGGTGCGCAGACCGGCTTGCACCAGATGATGATGCACCTTGGAACATGCGACCAGCGCGGGGATCGCCACGCGTTTGGCTGACATCTCGCGATCGGACAATATCAATACGTTGTAACCGTCGGCTACGGCCTTGTCGGCAGCAGCACATAATGCCTTGATGGCCTTTTCGCAACCCGCCGCGCATTGTGATGCAGAGTAGGTGATGTCCAGCACCAGCGAACGGTAACGTCCCCGCGTCAGTTGATCGATGTTGCGCAATTTCGCGATGTCGTCGTTCGACAGCACCGGCTGATGCACTTCCAGCCGCAGCATCGGCCTGGTTTCCTCAATGCCGAGCAGGTTGGGTTTCGGGCCGATGAACGACGTCAGCGACATCACGATCTCTTCGCGGATCGGATCTATAGGCGGGTTGGTCACTTGCGCGAACAACTGCTTGAAGTAATCGTAGAACGAGCGGTTCTTGTTCGACAAAACCGGCAAGGCGGCATCTGCGCCCATCGAACCGGTCGGTTCCTCGCCGGCGCTCACCATCGGCGCGAGGATGAATTTCAGGTCTTCCTGTGAGTAGCCGAAAGCCTGCTGGGTATCCAGCAGCGACGCATTCAGTTTTGGCTTTGCTGCTACTTCCGGCAGGTCGCCGAGGAAGTAGCGCGAATTATCGACCCACTTGCGATACGGCTTTGCGGTAGCGAGTTGATGTTTCAGTTCGGCATCATCGACGATGCGCCCGGCCTGCATGTCGATCAGGAACATCTTGCCAGGCTGCAAACGCCATTTCTTGACGATCTTGTGCTGCGGGATATCCAGCACGCCCATCTCGGAAGCCATCAGCACCATGTCGTCATCGGTGATCAAATAGCGCGCCGGACGCAGGCCGTTGCGATCCAGCGTCGCTCCTATCATGCGGCCATCCGTAAAAGCCACGGCGGCCGGGCCGTCCCATGGCTCCATCAGCGCGGCATGGTATTCATAGAACGCGCGGCGTTCCTCGTCCATCAGCGGATTGCCCGCCCATGCTTCGGGTATCAGCAGCATCATCGCATGCGGCAGCGAATAACCACCTGCCACCAGCAACTCCAGTGCATTGTCGAAACAGGCCGAGTCGGATTGGCCTTCGGTGATCAGTGGCCAGAGTTTTTCCAAGTCCTCTCCGAGCAGTCTGGAGGACATCGCCGCATGGCGCGCCGTCATCCAGTTCACGTTGCCGCGAACGGTGTTGATCTCACCGTTGTGCGCAATCATGCGGAACGGATGCGCCAGGTCCCAGGTCGGAAAAGTGTTGGTTGAAAAACGCTGGTGTACCAGCGCCAGTCCGCTGATCACACGGGTATCCTGAAGATCGAGATAGTACTTGCCGACCTGGTTGGCCAGCAACATGCCCTTGTAGACGATGGTACGGGAAGACATCGATGGGCAGTAGAAGCCTGTGCCCTGCGACTTGCCCAAACCGCTTACCGCATGTTCCACAGTCTTGCGTATCACGAACAATTTTCGTTCGAACGCATCTCCATCGGTGCAATTCTGTCCGCGCCCGATGATTACCTGGCGCACAACGGGTTCAACTTTCTTGACGCTCTCGCCCAGACCCGAACTGTCGACCGGCACATCGCGCCAACCCAGCAATTGCTGCCCTTCGTCAGCGATATTTTTGGCGACGATCTTCTCGCAAGCGGCGCGCGCTGCCGCATTGCGAGGCAGGAACAGCATCCCGACACCATACTCGCCGGCCGCTGGCAATACGATATTGCCCAAACCCATTTCATCGCGCAGGAACCCGTCGGGAATCTGCAACAGAATACCCGCGCCGTCGCCTGCCAGCGGGTCGGCACCCACCGCACCGCGATGGGTCAGATTTTCCAGTATTTGCAAACCTTGGCATATCATGTCATGGCTTTGCTTGCCTTTAATATGGGCAACAAAGCCCACTCCGCAGGCATCGCGCTCCTGGCGCGGATCATACAAACCCTGTTGCATCGGTAAAGTACTGTAGCTCACGGCGTTCCCCATCAACATCCAACCATCAAAATCATAAGAGCCAAAAAAAGGCGACGCACGTCGCCAAGTTAAAATTCACAAGCGAAAGGGCGGAAATTCTACCTTGTCTGGTGATGATGGGCAACCGCCCCGAACGGAGAGGCTTTGCAATTAAGCCTGCGCTTCTTCCACCGCAAAAATCCTGCGATGCTCCCGGATGGCGTAGCGGTCAGTCATCCCGGCGATATAATCGGCCACAGTGCGGGCGCGATCAGCTTCGGCCAGGCGTTGATATTGCGGGGGCAACAGGCGATTGTCTGCCATGAATGCGCCGAACAGGTCGCTGAGGATGCGCTGCGACTTGGCGCTCATCCGCAGCACGCGAAAGTGGCGATAGAGCTGGGTACGAAGGAAGTTCTTCAGCTCGCGCTGCTGCTCGTTGATTGACGGGCTGTAAGCGATCAGCTCCGGGGCGTTGCGTACATCCTCCAGGGTGGAGATTTTTTGCCAGTCGATCTTGCGCTCGCTCTGACGGATCAGATCGGTCACCAAAGTATTTATCATGCGCCGCACCGTCTCATGCACCACACGACGTTCCGGCAAATCGGGATAAGCACTGCGCACTTCGCGCAAATGCGTTGCAACCAGCGGCACTTCGGCAAGTTGTTCAAGCGTGATCAGACCGGAACGCAAACCATCGTCCACGTCGTGATTGTTGTAGGCGATCTCGTCGGCGAGGTTGGCGATCTGTGCTTCCAGCGAGGGGCGGCGATCTTTCAGGAATCGCTCTCCCAATTCCCCCAATTGTTTGGCGTTCTCTACGGAACAATGTTTGAGTATGCCTTCCCGAGTTTCAAAGCAAAGATTTAGCCCATCGAACTCTGCATAGCGCTCTTCCAGCATGTCGACCACGCGCAGCGATTGAAGATTGTGCTCGAAGCCGCCATACGGCTTCATGCAGGCATTCAGCGCATCTTGTCCGGCATGGCCGAATGGGGTGTGCCCCAGATCGTGAGCCAGCGATATCGCTTCGGCGAGGTCTTCATTCAGGTGCAAACGCCGTGCAATGGATCGGGCGATCTGCGCCACTTCGATGCTATGGGTGAGCCGGGTGCGGAACAGATCGCCTTCGTGATTGACGAACACCTGGGTTTTGTACTCAAGGCGGCGAAACGCGTTGGAATGGATGATACGGTCGCGGTCTCGTTGAAATTCACTGCGCCCCTGCGGCACACCCTCCACAATTTTGCGTCCTCGTGAGTTGGTCCTGCTCACGGCGTAGGGAGCAAGCTCAGCCATGAGCACCCCCGCCGGAGGGATGCCGGAGGGGGGGCAGCTCTGCCGCCGCCCCTCCGCAGCAAGCCTGAATGGTTTGCAGCAGCAACTGTTGCGGCACGTTTCCTTGAACAACCGCACGCCCGACTTGCTTGAGCAGCACGAAACGCATCTTGCCACCCTCGACTTTTTTGTCCAACCCCATCAATTCGAGATATTTATCGGCACCCAGAACGGGGGCCACCACCGGCAATTTGGCACGCTCCAAAAGCGTGCGTACACGTGCAACATCCCGTGCACTGATCCAGCCCATGCGTTGCGACAGATCCGCTGCCATGATGGTCCCCGCCGCGACAGCCTCCCCATGCAACCAGTTGCCATAACCCATGCCGGACTCGATCGCGTGTCCGAAGGTGTGACCCAGATTCAACAGCGCGCGCTCCCCGCTTTCACGCTCGTCAGCCGCGACCACCTCGGCCTTGTTCTGGCAACTTCGAGCAATCGCGTATTGCAAAGTGGCAGTATCACGGGCCAGCAGTTTCTCGATGTTGTGTTCCAGCCATTCGAGAAATGGAATATCGCGTATTAAACCGTACTTGATGACTTCGGCCACACCTGCCGATAGCTCGATATCCGGCAAGGTACCTAGAGTATCGGTATCAACCAGAACCAACTGTGGTTGATAGAACGCACCTATCATGTTCTTGCCGAGCGGATGATTGATGCCGGTCTTTCCTCCCACTGACGAATCCACCTGTGCCAGCAATGTTGTCGGGATTTGAATGAATGGCACCCCCCGCAAATAGGTGGCGGCAGCATAACCGGTCATGTCGCCGATCACGCCACCACCCAGCGCTATCAGCGGAGTGGTACGCTCGCAGTGATTTTTCAATAGAGCGTCATAGATAAGATTCAATGTTTCTGAATTTTTGTACTCCTCGCCATCCGGCAATATCACAGGCACGCAGCTGACAGCGATGCTTCGCAAAGATTGCTGAAGGCTCTCAAGATACAACGGGGCGATCGTGGTGTTTGTCACAATGGCGACCCGACTGCGCGGCAAGTGCTTTTGAATCAACTCCGCATGGCCGAGCAATCCGCTGCCTATATGTATCGGATAACTGCGCTCGCCAAGACCTACTGTCAAAGTCTGCATCATCTAATTGTCATCCTTCAGGGCAGATTTTCTGAACGCCTCGATTTCACCAACCAGATGCAGCATCAAGTTATGCGCACTTTGCTTGCCGCTCTGGATTACGATATCTGCCACTTGCCGGTACAGGGGGTCGCGTTGTTGATACAACTCCGTCAATTTTCCATAAGGATTATGAGTTTGGAGCAAAGGACGATTTCGATCGTACCGGGTGCGATGCCATAAATCATGCACGCTCGCCCTAAGATAGACGACGATTCCACTCTGTTTCAACAATGTGCGGTTTTGCTCCGCCAGCACCACCCCGCCACCTGTGGCCAAAACAATGTTTTCTTGTCTAATCAGGTCGGCTAACGCAGCGGACTCACGCAGACGGAAGCCCGACTCGCCTTCAACATCGAATATGTGCGGGATGTTCACACCGGTGCGCTTCTGAATTTCTTCATCGCTGTCCACGAAGACTTTGCCAAGTTGTCTGGCAAGTGTCCGACCCACGGTAGTTTTTCCCGATCCCATCATACCCACAAGGATCAGGTTGCCGGACAGGAGTTTGCGGCGAAGATCTGGCCGATCATGTTTGCTTTCGTTTTCCTTGATGCTCTGCATATCGCGCATTGTAAACGATAAAAACAGAAGCACCCGCAAGCGCAACGCCTGCGGGTGCACAATGAATTTGTCTCCCTCCTTCCCCATCCCGGAACAAGCCGGGCTTTTGTTGATGCTTGTTCGGGAAGTTATCGCAACGACATAGTGTCCTTCATGATCTTTGGAGAAATGAAAATCAGCAACTCGTTCTTGT